>NZ_JBEPWD010000019.1:0-12166 GCF_041642575.1 Salegentibacter sp.
GAAACTCTGTAAAAATAACTGTTTTCTAATGCCGTGGCGGTTTCAGGGTAGAAAGAGGTATCCATAAAATAATATGCTCCAAAAATATCTGAGTTTTTATACAAGCCGGTAATGAGCTCTTTGCCATACTCATCCATTCGGTGAGTTTTTATTAAACCATATTTAATAAGATAGATATAGTTTGCATTTTTAGCTTCGCGATAAACCTCGGCATTTTTCTCAATTTCCAAACTTTCACCTGTGCGCTCAAAATAAGCTTTCAATTCGTCCAGGGTGTTAATTGGAAAGGTATCGGGAATTTCAGCTTTTTTCCGTTTTAAAGTTTCATGTTTATTAAGCCTTGTCCTTACTGCCCGAAGAAGATCTTTTTCATGGAAAGGTTTGGTAAGATAATCATCGGCTCCCATATTCATTCCCACTCTAATATCTTCAGCCTCTGCTTTAGCCGATAAGAAAATAAAAGGAATATCCCGGGTTGCTCTGTTTTTATATAAACTTTTAAGCAGTTCATAACCGTCCATCACCGGCATTAAAATATCGCTAATTATAAGATCTGGATAAATCCTTTTTGCCGTTTCCAGTCCTTCTCTACCATTTTCAGCAGTGAAAACACGATAGTTTTCCAAGGCCAGTAACTCCCTTGTATTTTCCAGAAGGATCTTATCGTCTTCTATTATTAGGATTTTTTTCATCACAAAAAAATTTATTCAGGTGACTAACTTAATACTCAGGGGGCGAGAACAAGTGGGGATCAGTAGGTTTTAAAATTATCTAAACAAAAACCTGAACATAAATATACAGAGAATTTGTTTTAAAGTTTTCCCAAAATTCAAAATTTTTGAAGACTATGTCCTGTCGTTGAAGCTAAACTTATAATTAAGATGAATCCGTTTTTTGCTTTCCTACCTTCGGAAACTTAGACCAGTACTGATATTTATCATTTTAAAATTAAATCCTTCCCCGTAAATTCATTGATTTTTCCGGAAGCTTATATAGAATTATTTTTAATAATAGCATCACCTGAATCGAAAGCTTTTTGTAAATTTAGGTTGAATAAACACCTAAGAAAAATGGCAAAAGATACCCATAGTTTTACCGCCGATGATTTTTATGTTCATTTAGGAAAATTGTTTTATGCTGTGGCTGCGGCCGATAAGGTGGTTCGGGATCAGGAAGTAGAAACTCTTAAGAAAACAGTAGAGAAGCAATGGCTGAAAATAGATGATTTTAAGGATGAATTTGGTACCGATGCGGCTTACCAGATTGAGATCATTTTTGACTGGCTGGAGGAAAATGAACCTGAACCTGGAACAGCATTCTCAGAATTTGAAGAATATTATAAGGAGCATCCGTCTTTATTTACTCCGCAGGTAAAGCAATTGGTTTGGAAAACTGCCGATTCGATTGCAGCTTCTTTTGCCGGCAAAAATAAATCTGAGGTAATTCTGCTTTCTAAATTAAAATCTCTTTTAAAACAATAAAAAATGATCCCGGATACTTGCCAAAGTTGCGGAATGCCTTTTACTATTGAAACCCGTGGGACAAATCGGGATCAATCTTTTAACAAAGATTATTGCATAAATTGCTTCAGAGACGGGAAATTTACCAATCACCACTTAACTTTGCATCAGCTGGAGATTGAGCTTTTGGAAATGGCCGAAATGCATAATGGGATCACCCTGGAAGAAGCCCAGCAGATTATTCGAAAACTTCCTGAGCTAAAACGCTGGCGCATGGAGAATATCTAAAGGCCAGGACTCTTAAAGCCTACCTTGCTTTTAGGAATCGGCACCTCCCATTTTATCATCTCTTTCAGAAATTCATCAATTTTTTCGACAACCAGTTTTTCTGAAATTACAGCCGGTGAGAAGGTTCCCAAATCTATCACTTCGTTCTCTGCAGGGAGCCAGTTTTCAGGAAGCGGAAATACTATGAAGATTTCAATATCTCCATTGTAAAGCTGGGAAAAAACGAGGGCACCACCCTGTAAAAACTGATAAGTAGGGATTTGATTTGTTTTTTCAATCAATTCAGGAGGAAAAGAATTGAAGGTAATGTTTATTGCTTCGTTGGTGTGTATCCAACTAAGCTGTTGTACTTTCCAGCCTATTTCATATTTTACTTCAGCCTGGCTTAGCACATTTTTGATGAGATTTTTTATTTCAGTTTCCCATTGAATTCGTTTGTTCACTACCGTATAGATGGAATTCTTGTATTCGGTAACTCTTTCTTCAAGATGTTCAATTTTCATTCTAGCAAAGTTTAAAACTTCTCATTGAAACTTAAAAGCGGTACTTCTATACAAGACTGCATACGTTTAACCAGGTCTCTGTGGAGCAAGCTGCTTTTCTGGGAGTTGGGTTGACGCTCCAGCATAACTACCATATCTACATCCAAAGTCTCCAGGTTTTCTTTAAGGGACTTTAAAATATGATCTGAGAAAACAACCTTAAACTCAATTTGTGGATAATCCACTATTTCGCTGAGGTTTTTCTTAAACCATTCCAGTAAATTTCTCGTCATTGTCTCATCCTGGTCGCTCACGTGTAGAATTATTAAATTAGGCTTTACCGGATTCAACAGAGCTAATACTTCCTTGATATTAAGAATATCTTCCTGCTCAAAATCTGTAGTGTAAACCACGTTTGTAAGTTCGGTGAACACATAATTTGGGGGTACAGCCAATAGCGGATAGGGGGAAAGCTCCAGCATATCCTTGGTTGAGCTTCCCAGGAAAAAGTCTTTGAAATTGCCCGAGCCACAAGCGCCCATAATTAGCATCCTTATTTCCATGTCCCGGGTGAAGTCCAGTATCCCTTTCGTAACTGAAGACGCTACAATAACCGCAACCGTAAGGTTTAAATCTGAAAGGTCTTCTTCCAGATGTTCACTGCAGAATTCTGTAAGCTTAGTTTTTAAAGCCTTCCTGCCTTCCTTTTCAGAATTTTTCCTGGTACTATTTATTTCTGAAGAGCTGGCAACATGTAATGCGATCACATCGGTGTTAAAAATTTCGCTCAGAGCTACGGCATATTTTAATGCGCCTACTGAATTTTCAGAAAAATCGGTGGTGTAAACAATCTTTTTCATCTTAAAATAAGTTTACAATAAATTTAAGACCAGATATTTACATAAATAATGATATTCCTCAGCTAAACCCATTTAAGGTTCGTTGGCTTCGGCCTCCCTCGCTTTTTGCCTTTCCAATCTGCGGAAGTAACCCCGGAAAAAGATGCTATGCTTGAGAGCCTCCATATTCTGATCGAATTTATGGGTGGCCTCCTCTATATTCTGAAGGCTACTGTCAAGATGGTTTACAAAAGAAGTATCTGTTAGCATAAAATTGATGACCCCTTTTCCAGTCTTTATTTCTGATGAAAAAGCACTTATATCATTGGTTATTTTCTTAACTTCAACTGAAGAGGAATCGAGGTTGGAGAGGGTGGTTTCAAATTTTTGGGCGGTTAAACTATCGTTAAATATGAGTCCCGCCAGATTTTCATCAAAATTAACCTCAGATAGCAAACTGTTGAGCCGGTTAATACTGCTAATTGCTGATCTTGTGGTTTGCCTCAAGTTGCCTATACTGTGTTTAAGATCATTTGCCATCTCCTCGTCGTTTAGCAGTGCTCCCATAATTCCTTCTCCCTCATTAATGGAATTGGTTATCTTTAAAAGATCGGAGGTGAGCATCGCCGCATTTTCATTGGTTTGGTTAAGGGTAGAAAGCATATCGGCAGTTGCTATTTGGCTAATCGATTCTATGGTGTCTCCATCCTCCAGTACGGCAGCCCTGGGGCCTTCACCGGGAATGATATTTACTACCATACTACCTACCAGACCATCTGAATTAATAGTAGCCATCGCATCTTTATGAATTTTTTTAGCAGTTTTCATATCCAGCAACATATTTACGGTAATGCTGGTATCGTTTTGCATGACAATATTTTTTACAGTACCTACATCCAGGCCAGCAAACCTAACATTATTCCCGGCCTGCAAACCATTCACATTTTTAAAAACCGAGCTTACGGTTAGGCTATCACCAAACAGATGTTGGCGATTTCCAATGTAAAATACTGCCAGGGTAAAAACAATAATGCCTGCAATAACAAAGATGCCTAGTCGAAAATATTTTGATGATTGATTTTTCATAATTCTATTTATTTAAAAAATGCCTTAATTTTTGGATCCTTGGAAGCCGATAGTTCTTCAAAAGTTCCTTCGGCATAATTAACACCATCCAGTAAAAGTATCATCCTGTTAGAAATAACCCTCGCACTGTCTACATCGTGAGTAATGATAAGGGAGGAGGTTTTATATTTCTTCTGAATATCGAGTATCAGCAGGATAATCTCTTTTGCGGTTATTGGGTCCAGCCCGGTGGTGGGTTCATCATATAAAATGATCTTAGGTTTTAAAATTAGCGCTCTTGCCAGGGCTACTCTGCGCTGCATCCCCCCTGAGAGTTCTTCGGGCATCATATCTATGGTTTGTGGTAACCCAACATTTTTAAGAGCTTCCAGAACCAGTTCATCGGTGTTATCAAGATCGAATTTATGGGTATGTCTTCTTAGCGGAAATTCCAGGTTTTCCCTAACCGTCATAGAGTCATAGAGGGCACTTCCCTGGAATAAAAAGCCAATCTCGGCCCGCAATTCATCCATTTCAGGGCGTTTAAGGCTGGAGATTTCCTTCCCCAGAACTTCCACTTTTCCGCTATCGGGTTCCATTAAACCAACCAGGCACTTGATCATCACCGATTTTCCTGAGCCGGATTTCCCCATCATCACCAGGTTTTCTCCCTCAAACAATTTTAAGCTAAAGCCGTTGAGGACATGGTTTTCCCCAAAGCTCTTGTGTAGATCCTGAATATTAATTACCGTTTGTTGAGTATCTTTTTTCACAGGGCTTAGGATTGAAATATATCAGTTATAAAAACGGCTATAAAATCTATTATAAACAACAACATTGAAGTAAATACAACTGCCGAATTGGATGCTTTCCCAACTCCTGCCGTTCCTTTCTTGCTGTTGTAACCTTTAAAACAGCCCACGAGTCCTATGGCAAAACCAAAAAAGAAAGTCTTTATAGTAGCCGGAAAAAGGTCGCTGAATTTCAACGTATTAAAAACCTGGTTGAAATAAAGCGTGAAAGAAACACTTCCTTTTAAATTCTCAACGAGAGCAGATCCTAATAAGGCGATAAAATCACCTAGAATAACCAGGAGGGGAACCATAAGGGTTGTAGCAAGAATTCGGGTGACCACAAGGTATTTAAAAGGGTTAGTCCCCGATACTTCCATAGCGTCTATTTGCTCTGTTACTCGCATAGAGCCCAACTCGGCTCCTATACCCGATCCAATTCGACCTGCCAGGATGAGCGCTATCATTACAGGGCCTATTTCCCGAACAATAGAAATACTAATCATAGAGGGCATCCAGGAAACGGCACCAAACTCCATTAAAGTTGGTCTTGACTGGAGCGTAAAAACAAGCCCCAGAATGAATCCTGTCACCCCAACCAGCAGCATAGATTTATTCCCCATATTATAACTCTGCCGTAGAAATTCCCTGAATTCAAACGGTCGCGAAAATAATTGCTGGAAAAATCTGCCGGCAAATAATGTTAACTCCCCAATCTCTATAAAAAAAGCCGAAAAGTTTTCCTTAAAGTTATAGTTGCCCTCCATATATTAACTTTGCTGTCTAAATTTACAATAAAAGTGTCAAAGGTAAAATGATGTCCGTCATGTAAGAAAATAGGAAAACTTACTTTTTTATGGCCATTAGAATAAATCTTAATAAAATTTAAAAAGATCATATTTTTTGAAAAAAATTGAATAAACCGGTTGCATATTTGAGAATATGGAAGGAAATTCAGGTTTAAGTATTTTAATTTCAGATAGAATTTGTTGTAAAAAAGTTAAAAAACGTTAGGAATCGTGGGAAATGAGGTCTTATTTTTTAATTTTATCTGCTAATTTTGATTTTTTAGTCTGCTTTCAATCAATTTATATTTTCGTTTTATAAAAGATGACCAAATCTAATCTTGCCGCGCAAACCACTGTTTCACCACCAAATCAAGAAAAAGAAGATCCAAGAATTATTGCTATTGGAGCCAGTGCAGGGGGATTAGAAGCACTTAAGTCTTTTTTCGATAATATTTCAGAAACAGATAAGAACGCTTATGTAGTGGTGCAACATTTATCTCCAGATTATAAAAGTATGATGGGAGAACTGTTAAGAAAAAACACCAACCTTCCTATCGTTGAAATTTCAGACAGCCTGCAAATTCGCCAGGGACATATATATCTCATCCCGCCGGTTAATAATCTTGTTTTGGAGAATAACCGGCTCCATTTGGTTGATAAACCCAAAGATCAAAGCCTTAACCTGCCTATCGACATTTTTTTTGAATCCCTGGCAAAAATTAAAAAAGAGAAGGCCATAGGGGTAATTTTAAGCGGTACCGGAAGCGATGGAACGCGCGGAATTCGGGCAATCAAGGAAAACGATGGGATGATCATGGTCCAGGATCCTGAAGAAGCTAAATTTGATGGAATGCCCCAAAGTGCCATTAACACCGGGTTGGTAGATTACGTACTTTCGGTAGAGGAAATGGGAGAAGAGCTAAAAAACTTTATTTCGGCACCTTCAATTCTTCATTTTAAAAATGGAGATATTTCAGTGGATGAAAATATTCTGGACAGTATCCTTCACTTTGTAGATGAAAATACCGGACTTGATTTCAGGGAATATAAAAAGGCAACTTTGGTGCGTCGCATATCCCGAAGGGTTAATGTGTGTAAATGTAACTCGCTTTCAGATTATCATTCCTTTCTGGAGAATAACCCGCAGGAAGTTGAAATCCTTTACCGGGAGTTTTTAATAGGGGTAACCAAATTTTTTAGAGATGAAAATGTTTGGAAAGTTTTACGTGATGAGGTAATTCCCGAACTGGTTGCTTCTAAAACTGACGGTGAGGTTCTCAAGGTTTGGGATGTAGGTTGTAGTAGTGGAGAGGAAGCTTACTCCTTTGCCATGATCATCAACGAGGAGATAGAAAAACAAAATAAAAAAATAGAGTTAAAGATCTTTGCTACCGATATTTCTGAAAAACACCTTAGAATAGGCAGCAGAGGTTTCTATCCCGAAAGCATTGTAGCCGATGTGGACAATGATTTACTTCTGAAATATTTCGTTAGTAAGGCCAACGGGTATCGCATAATCGATAAATTACGTCGTATGGTTGTGTTTTCAAGGCACAATATCATTAAGAATCCGCCTTTTAGCAACATGGATATGGCTATCTGCCGAAATTTGCTCATTTACTTTCAGCCGGGAATCCAGAACAAGGCCTTGAACATGCTTCATTATTCCCTGGTTAAAAATGGCATCCTGGTTTTAGGGACCAGTGAAAGTGTATACAATCAAAAAGACAATTTTAGTGTAATAGACAGGGCAGCTAAAATTTATAAGAACCTTCGTCCCAGTAAACGTTTGAAATCTGATATTTCTGAACCTACCAGTTTAAGTGGGGTTAAAACCAACAATCCCAAGGAGCGAACTGTCGCTAGAAATCATGTTAATCCCGTAAAAACAAGACTTCAGGATGAATTAACTGAAGGTATTATGGAAAGTTTCGGGGGAGCTTCTGTGCTCCTTGATTCCGATTATAATGTACTGCATGCTTTAGGTGAATTCAGAAAATATGCCCACATGCCGTCAACAGGATTCTCTATTAACCTGTTAGATATGCTGGATGGCGATTTTAAGTTTATTTTACAGACCACGCTGAAAAAAGCGAAATCTGAAAATAAAAAAATGAAATATCCCGGCGCAGTCTTCGAGGAGAACGGGGAGAAAAAATCTGTGGATATTTTTATAAAACCATTTTCGGTTAAAAAGCTGGAGAATAACATTAATTATATCGTCACCTTTATAGAAAAGGAAATCTTTGAAGGAGATCTGGAGGAGTTAGACAAAATCACGCTAACCAACCGTACGAAAGAGTATGTATCCAGCCTCGAGGAAGAGTTGAAATACACCAAGGAGGAGTTAAATGCTTCAGTAGAAGAAATTGAAACCAGTAATGAAGAATTGCAGGCCGCTAATGAAGAACTGCTGGCCAGTAATGAGGAACTGCAAAGTACCAACGAAGAATTACAAAGTGTAAATGAGGAAATAAACACCGTTAATGCTGAAAACCTTCAGAAGGTAGAAGACCTGGCCGCTTTAAATGCCGATATGAATAACCTTTTGGAAAGCACCCAAATAGGTACGATCTTCCTTGATACCGAATTGAAAATCAGGAAGTTTACTCCCGCAATTAAGGCACATTTTAACCTTATTAATTCTGATGAAGGTAGACCCATAGTTCATTTTACTGACAGTATGGGAAAGAATAACCTTATTCCCAGATGTAAACAGGTTTTAAAGACCGGAAAGATTCTTGAAAAACATGTGATCACCAAAAGTGGCTATCACTATCTAAGACGTATCTCCCCTTATATTGATTCTAAAGAAAACATTAGCGGGGTAGTGATCACCTTTATCGATATTAGTAGTGTTCAGAAATCCAGAGATAAACTCATTGCCAGCGAAAAACGCTTTAAAACCTTTTACGAAGAAGATCCTGTATTGCATATTAGTGTAGATCCTCAGAGTTCAATTATCTTACAATGTAATAATACGGCGGTTCAGGAACTGGGGTATGATTCCAAGGATGAACTTATCGGAAAATTGGTTTTTGATCTCTATGAGGAAGAAGCTCAAATAAAAGCCCTAAAATCCAATAAGGAATTTCAGGAAACCGGAGAGTTGAAAAATATCGAACAGGATATGCTCAAAAAAACAGGGGAAACCTTACCTGTTATTTTAAGTGCTACTGCCGAAAAGGATGAAGAAAATAAAATTACAGCTATCAGGTATACCTGCGTAGATATCTCTGCACAGAAAAAGGCGGAAGAAAAGCTTAAACGACAAAAAGCCGATCTCGAGCGGGCTAATTACGACCTGGAGCAATTTGTTTCCATATGTTCCCACGATCTTCAGGAGCCTCTATCTACAATTAAGTTTGGGAGTGATGTGTTAGGGAAGATATATTTTGAAAATCTCGATGAAAAAGGTCAGAATTATCTGTCTTATATCAAAGATGCTTCCACCAGGCTTGCAGAACAGATAAAAGCCCTGCTGGAACATTCTCGCATTGGAAGAAACGGCGAGAAGAAGCTGGTAAATATTCAGGAATTAGTTGAGGTTGTAAAATACGACCTGGGAAAAAGTATTAAAGATACCAAAGCAAAAATCCATATTGGTAAATTACCAAAGCTGGAGGCCTACGAAATTGAGTTGCGTTTATTGTTCCAGAACCTTATTGGGAATGCGATCAAGTACACTCCAAAAGATCGAAATCCCGAGATAAGGATTTCAGCATTTAAAGAAGGCAAATTTTATGTCTTTTCCATAGTAGATAATGGAGTAGGAATTTCAGAGGAAGATCAAAAAACTATCTTCACTATTTTCAATAGAGTAGAGGATTCCCAGAAGGACGGTACCGGAGTTGGTTTGGCACACGTTAAAAAAATTATCGAGCTTCATGAGGGAAATATCTGGGTAGATTCCCAGGTGGGCGTGGGAAGCAACTTTTACTTCAAGATAAAAGCTTAGAGGACAATAGATCAGAAAATGAATCAATCATTACTTGCCCCATTATTCTCCATATTACTATAAATGATAAGTATCCCGTTACACATATTACTGATTAATAGCCAAACATCGGATATTGAGCTCATCAAAGAGCAAGTAGGTGAAATTGTAGAGAAGCCTCATTTTGAGGTGGTGGACGATCTCGCCGGTTGTGAAAATAAACTCTTGTATTTTGTACCCGATGTGGTGATTTCAGATTACAATCTCCCCAGCTGTGATGGTTTTGAGGTTCTGGAGCTTACGAGATCCATAGACCCTGAAATGCCCTTCATTTTTATTACTGGGACTATAGAAGACGAAGATCTGGCGGCACATACCATTCTTGCCAAAGCCACAGGATTTATCCTGAAGAAACATATGAACAGCCTTGATGAAAAGTTAAAGCCACTTCTCAAGAAAATAGTTTACAATATAGTGGCCCGTGACGATCTTAGGGAGCGAATAAGGAAAAATAAGATTGCCGTAAACCAGATTTATAATTACCTTGACGAACTTCATGATGATAACCGGGAGCAACAGGGAAATATAGACAAGATCAGAAAGGATATTGAAAATTACAAATCAGGAAATGACGATGCTAGAAAGACTTAGAGAAGCGACTAAACAATTACATGATGAAATAGAACAGGATAATCTTGCTTCTAAAATCATGTCCCACGAGATCAGTCTTGATGAATATAAACTCCTTTTGCTTCAGAATTATATAGCCTACAAAATTACCGAAGAACAGATAAGTCAACACCTGGACAACTGGGAATCTGATAAATCCCTGCGATTAAAAATAGATCTCGACGCCCTGAAGGTTGATACTTCAGTCTTAGCAGACTTTCAAAACCGTTTTAAAATTAAAAATAGGACGGAAGCTATTGGCGCAACTTACGTGCTAGAAGGTTCGGCCCTTGGCGGAATGCAAATAGCAAAGGAGCTACCGAATTGTCAAAACCTGCAGGAGACAGGAAAACCTCATTTTTTCACTCCCAAAAGACAATCGATGGAAGGTTGGAACATATTTTTGAAGCGCCTGCGTAATTCAGAATTTTCAGAAGAAGAAAAGAATATGGCAGCTCAAAAAGCCCGGGAAACTTTTATATTCTTTGGAGAGGTTTTTAAACTGGACATGTCGGCAGTTTAAATTACCCGGGAGCATCCTTCTCTATTGTTTCATACAAGCTTTTTAATTAGGTTTACCATTCTTAAAATCTAAATGCCCTGATTATGATCAAAAAAAATCTACGGGGGCTGGTATGTTTGTTCCTGGCCCTTGGTATTAATTTCAGTTTTTTCGCACAAAGTGGCCGTATTCCCGTTCGTGCTGAAAATGGGATGGTGGTCACCAGCCATCATCTTGCTTCACAGGTTGGGAGTGATATTCTCGAACAGGGTGGGAACGCTGTAGATGCCAGTGTGGCTACTGCTTTTGCCCTGGCGGTTACCTTGCCCTCGGCTGGGAATATTGGTGGTGGCGGCTTTCTGGTTTACTACGGAAATGACGGACATAAAACTACTTTTAACTTCAGGGAAAAGGCGCCTTTAGCAGCATCGGCAGATATGTTTCTAGGGGAAGACGGAAAAGTGAAAGATAATTCCAATCACGAAGGATTGCTCTCAGTGGGAGTGCCGGGTACTGTGGCCGGATTATATAAAGCTCATCAAAAAATGGGAAATCTGCCCTGGGAAGAGCTTGTAGCTCCCGCCGTGAGACTCGCTGAAGAAGGATTTCCATCTACATATAATATGAACTGGTTTCTGAATTGGGCGAAAGACCATAAAGATGAAGATCTTTATAAAGCTACGGCAAAGGCTTTCCTGAAGAACGGGGAAGAGATCTATGAGCCGGGCGAAACCTGGAAACAACCCGATTTAGCTGAAACCCTTAAGCGAATCCAAAAGAATGGCGCCGATGGTTTTTATAAAGGGAAAACCGCGCAGCTCATCGCGGACTACATGAAAAAGCACGGCGGACTGATTACCAAAGAAGATCTGGCCCGTTATGAAGCCGAAGAACTGGAGCCGGTAACAGGAATTTATCGTGGCTATGAAATTGTGGCTATGCCGCCACCAAGTTCCGGTGGAGTTGCGCTTATAGAAATGCTCAATATTATTGAAGGTTTTGATATTAAGGAAATGGGACATAATTCGGCTGCTTCCCTTCATGTTCAAACGGAAGCTATGAGACGGGCATTTTCAGACAGGGCTTTGCATCTTGGGGATCCAAACTTTAATCCCGGTATGCCTGTGGAGAAGATTACTTCAAAAGATTATGCTGACAGGTTGCGGGAAACCATTGAGCCCAATAGAGCTTCAGTGAGTGATTCAGCTAATTTTTCAGGTGCTCATTTAAAATATGAAAGTCCGCAAACCACCCATATTTCCATAGTAGATAAAGAAGGGAATGCAGTTTCCTTAACCTATACTTTGGAGCGGAGCTATGGTTCAAAAATTACTGTGGAAGGTGC
>NZ_JBEPWD010000019.1:12266-18729 GCF_041642575.1 Salegentibacter sp.
ATCGCCCAAAATAAAGACTGGGAGAAACATGTTGAAGCAGCAAAAGATATTACCGAAGCCAGCTTAGACGATCTGGAGTGGGCAGATGCCATTATCTTTAGTATTCCTACCCGTTATGGGAATTTGCCTTCCCAGGTTCAGCAGTTCTTCGATACTACCGGCGGACTTTGGTCGCAGGGCAAGCTGGCCAATAAAGTGGTTAGCGGCATGACCAGCGCAAGTAATCCGCATGGAGGTCAGGAAACAACATTAATGTCCTTATATAAAACAATGATCCACTGGGGAGCCATCGTAGTTTCTCCCGGGTATACCGATAAAAGTTTATTTGAATCTGGTGGAAATCCTTATGGGCTTAGTGTCACAGCCGGACAGGATACACTCGACGATAAAATTAAAAAGGCTGTTTCACACCAGGTAAAAAGATTGGTGGAAACTACCGGGAAATTTAAATCCTAAGGCTTTTCGGCCTTCAAAAGCATACATGGCGGTTCATAAGGGCCGCCATTTTTATTATATTTAAACCCAAATTATTCCCGATGAAAAACCTCCTTCTCCTTTTGCTTTTTGCGCCTGGCATTCTCCTGAGTCAAAACAATGATGTAGTTTACGATTTATTGATCCGAAACGCGACGCTAGTAGATGGTTCAGGCAAGGATAAGTTCAAAGCTCATGTGCTTGTACGCAATAGCGAGATCGTTCAGATTGAAAGGGACACCAGCCTGGAATTTTCAGCAGAAAAAACAATTGATGCTGATGGACTTGTTTTAAGTCCGGGATTTATCGATACGCATTCTCACGGGAATCCGCTGGAAACTCCCGGTTTTAAAAATTTTCTTGCCATGGGAGTGACTACCATCACCCTTGGCCAGGACGGATACAGTCCAAGTGAAAGAGACCTTAATCAATGGATGGATGAGGTTCAAAAGATCCAACCTGCAACGAATATCGCGATGTTTGCCGGGCATAATACGCTAAGGCAGTTATCGGGGGTTAATTACGATACTCTGCCAGGGGAAGAGGGACTAGTAGAAATGGAAAAACTCCTTCAAAATGCGATGGATGCGGGAGTGTTTGGAATGACCACCGGCCTGGAATATAATCCCGGGAACTTTTCCGGAGAGGTAGAGCTTGAAAGGTTAGCAAAAATAGTAGGGAAGAACGGCGGCTTAATTATGAGTCATATGCGGAATGAAGACGATAGTGAGCTTGAAAATTCCATCAAGGAGCTTCTTGCCCAGGGGAAGCACTGTCCTGTTCACATCTCCCATATTAAATCGGTTTATGGGAAAGGGGAGCCGAGGGCCACAGAGATTATAAGCCTTCTTGAAGAGGCCAGGGCAGAAGGTATAGAAGTAACAGCCGATCTTTACCCGTATTCTGCGAGTTACACCGGAATTGCCATAGTTTTCCCTGATTGGGCTAAAAAACCGAATGATTATGAAAGCGTTTTGAAAACCCGCAAAGCTGAATTACAGGAATTTCTTCGGAATAAAATAGCTGATCGCAACGGGCCGGAAGCTACCTTAATTGGCTCCGGGAAATTCAAAGGGAAAAGCCTTGAGCAGATCTCGAAAGAACTCAACAAGCCTTTTGAAGATGTGCTTATTGAAGATATAGGCCCTTACGGTGCCGGAGGAGCTTATTTTATCATGGACGATGAATTACAGCAGACGCTAATGCAACACGAGCTCGTGAATATTTGTAGCGATGGGAGTCCAACAATGAGACATCCCAGGGGTTATGGCAGCTTTGCTAAGATTATCGAAACTTATGTTATGGGAGAGAAGATGCTTTCCCTGGAACAAGCCATTCATAAAATGACCGGGATGCCCGCAGAAATTTTAGGGATTGAAGATCGCGGACTTATTAAAGAGGGTTATAAAGCTGATCTCCTGCTTTTTGATCCTTCAGAAATAAAGGAAATGGCAACCTACGAGGAACCGCATAAACTTGCCGAAGGTTTCAAATATGTTCTGGTTAACGGAAAAATTGCGAAGGATGGATCTGAATTTTCAGGAGAGAGAAATGGAAAGTTTTTGAAAAGGCCTTAATAATCGAATTGTTTTAATTCTATAACCTGGCCTGCATCCATATTTGAAAGTTCTTCGTTTCCCACCCGAACTCTTACGAGCCTTAATGTAGGAAAGCCTACAGCCGCCGTCATTTTCTTTACCTGGCGGAATTTCCCTTCGGTAAGGGTTATAGACACCCAGCTGGTGGCGCCGTGGCGCTCGTCCCTTATCTTTTTAGCTCGTGGAGGAAAAACAGGTCTTTGTTCTAATTTAAAAGCTTCACAGGGAAGGCTTTGATAGGTTTTACCGTTAATACTTATCGCTACTCCTTCCTGCAAATGTTTTATAGCATCGCTGGTAATTTCTCCGTCAACCTGAACGTAATATTCTTTTTCTACTTTCTTCCCGCTAATGGAGGCACTGGTTTTTCCACAGGTGGTGAGAAGTAAAAGTCCTTCTGAATCCTGATCCAGTCGGCCAATGGACATTGTTCCTTCAGGAAAATCATGCAGATCCCCCAGGAGTTTTTTCTTTTTCCTTGGCCGTTCATTAGTGATAAACTGGCTTAAATATCCGTATGGTTTATAGATCTTAAAATACCTTGGCAAAGCCTTTGATTTTTAGCGTAGAACGAGTTTTTTAACAAGCTCCCGGCCTAGCTCTTCGTTGAGCATTTTTATAATTCTCGCTTTTCCATAACTCAGTTCTTCCCGTAAAACAGAAGAGCTCAGCTGTACGTATAGGGTGTCGTTCTGAAGTTTTATTCCCGTGGTGTATTTCTGAATCGCCGGGCCCATTTCCCGGTTCCATACCTCTCTTACATTTACCTTATCCAGGCCAGATTGTAGTTTGTTTTTATCTACGAATTCTTTAAGCACGTCGCCCATGCTTAAATTCTCATTATTTCTTCGGTTATTCTTCTTCATCTTCTTCAGCAAATAATGGGGTGAATTTTTTATAATGATAAATGATTCCGTCCTTATTCAGGATACTCATTTTTTCCGCGTCTGCCTGCAGCAGGGTTTCCTTCCATTCATCGAATGGGGTCTTGTAATAAAGACGCAGGCTATCGTTTTCTATCTTAATCTCAAGCTCCTCGGCATCCTCACTGGTTTTATAACTACCATCAAATTGAGGTTGTAGCTTTTTCCTGAAACCGGTGCTGTCTGTGATTTCAAAATAGTCTATGGTCTCATTGATAGAGTATTCCCTGATCGAATCGCCCGGGAGCTCCACTTTATCAATTTCCCAGTAACCTTCGATATGTTTAATCTGCTCTGCTGGATCCTGATTACTGCAGCTTAAAAGTACAATTCCGAGAAGGAAATAAAGAATTATTTTATTCACAATTTAAAGATTTTATAGGTTTGGTTGCTTTGCTGTACTACTTTTTCGGTTCGGTCGGCATGGGTGTCGCTAATAAAGATCTGGCCTAATTCATCAGTAGCTACCAGGGCCACAATATGAGCAACGCGTTGTTCATCCAGTTTGTCAAAAATATCATCCAGAAGTAAAATTGGGTTCACCTTGCTTAAGGCCTTTATGAAATCAAATTGGGCCAGCTTAAGGGCCACGAGAAATGATTTCTGTTGTCCCTGCGACCCGAATTTCTTTATTGGGTGTCCTTCTATCTCAAAACTAAGATCATCCTTATGTGTTCCAACACTTGTGTATTGTAAGGCCATGTCTTTCTGAAGATTTTCCTCCAGAAGTTTAGAAAATGATTTTTCAAATAGCTGACTCTTATAACTAATGTCTACTTTTTCCTTGTTAGCAGTGATGTCGTTATATCGCTTGTTGAAAATCGGAATAAATTCCTCCAGGAATTTTGTGCGTTTTTCGAACAAATAATTTCCCAGTTCACTAAGTTGAAGATTATAAACCTCCAGGTTATCCCGGTCAAAACTATTGTTGGCGGCAAAATACTTCAGAAGGGAATTTCGCTGGGCAAGGATCTTACCGTACTGGATGAGTTTGTTGAGGTAAACCTGGTCGCTTTGAGATATTACTCCGTCTATAAATTTTCTCCGGGTTTCACTGCCTTCTATGATAAGGTCACGGTCGGCAGGGGAGATGATCACCGCCGGGATAAAACCTATATGTTCACTGAATTTCTCGTAAGGTTTATTATTCCTCTTGATTAGCTTTTTCTGGCCGCGTTTTGCACTAACCACAATATGTTCCGGCTTTTCATGCTTTTCAAATTCACCTTCTATCACAAAAAAATCGGCATCGTGATTAATATTCTGGCTGGTAATTGGGTTGAAATAGCTTTTTCCGAAGGCCAGATGATATATACTGTCTAAAACGTTCGTCTTTCCAACCCCATTATGACCAACAAGACAATTTATTTTATCATCAAATTTAAAATCTGCTGAATCCAGGTTTTTATAATGAAGTAAATGGAGGTGTTTTAAAAACATAAAACTCTGATTTCCAGCAAGGTGATTTTTGTTAAAATTTTCTTTACAAAACTAAGCGAATGACCTGAAATTATTAAAAAAATACAAATATTTTCCCTTTTAATTTTGAATAAAAATCCTATTTTTGCGACGCATTAAACAGATTTTATGGCAACTTACAAGAAAAAGGGAAATAAACCATCTAATAAGGAAGAACGAAGAAAAAAGGTTGAAGAGGAATCTACAACCGCAGAAGTATTTAACACCCTTGATGAAGGTGCCTCAAAGACCGAGACCTGGGTGGCCGATAATCAAAAGTACATTTACATTATAGTAGGTGTGGCTATTGTGGCTGTTTTAGGTTATCTGGGATGGCAGCGTTTTATCCACGAACCAAAAGAAGCTGAAGCCGCCAATGAAATGGCACAGGCTCAGAATTATTTCGGAGATGCTATGAATAGCGCAGGTGCCGAACGTGATTCGCTATATAATATGTCTCTTAATGGTGGGGAAGGAAAATATGGATTTCTTGATATAATAGATAACTATGGTGGTACAGACGCAGCTAACCTTGCAAGATACAATGCCGGATTTGCTTACTTGCACACCGGAAAATACCAGGAAGCCATAGAGTATCTAGAAGATTTTAATAGTGATGACGAAATTCTTGCGGCACTTGCTGTAGGTGGAATAGGGGATGCTTTTATGCAACTCGATCAGCCTGAAGAAGCTTTAGACTATTATGATGAAGCTGCCTCTATGCGTTCCAACGAGTTTACAACTCCAAAATTTTTGCTGAAGGCGGCTATTACTGCCCTTCAGTTAGGAGAGAATGAAGATGCTGAAGATTACCTTACTCAATTAAGAGATAAATATCCTGAAACTCCCGAAGCCGAAAAGGTGCCTGTTTACTTAGGGCAGGCTCAGGCTAATAAATAATTATATGGCTACTGAAGGAAACAATCTTTCATATTACGATAAAAACACGATCCCAAACGCGGAAGACTTCCGGTTTGGGATCGTTGTTTCAGAGTGGAATGAGAATATCACCGAAGGCCTTTTTAAGGGAGCCTACCAAACGTTTATCGATAATGGTGTAGACCCTAAAAAGATAGCACGTTGGAATGTTCCAGGCAGTTTTGAGCTTGTTTATGGATGCAAGAAAATGCAGGAAAGTTTTGACATGCTTGATGCTATTGTCGCCATTGGTAGTGTGATAGAAGGAGAAACCAAACATTTTGATTTTGTATGCCAGGGTGTCACTCAGGGAATCAAAGACCTTAATGTACAAAATGATATTCCTGTGATCTTTTGTGTGCTAACTGATCAGAATATGCAGCAAGCCATAGATCGCAGTGGCGGTAAACATGGCAATAAAGGTACTGAAGCTGCTGTAGCGGCCATAAAAATGGCAAAACTTCGCAAGGATTCCAGGTTCTGATAATGATTTTCTTTCGCAGGCATCTCAGCTTGTCGGCACTATTATTGTGATAATCTTTAAGACGCTGAGCTTCGGAATTTCGGAGCTTTTTGAGTAAATTTGATTTTTATATTATAAAGCAGCCCGTTTTGAAGATTGGATTAAATAAAATAAAAAAGAATACCCGTTATAATTACACTCCCCGTTATTATAAAGGCAAGGATACCGGTAACATTTATAATTTTGATTCTAAGTTTCATAAATATAAAGATACCACCAACGCCATAGATTTCGGTTCCCATTGGGCCGATGCACGAAAATCCAGCCGTAACCGAGGGAATAGGGAAATCAACACCCGTGTATTGGTCATCATTGTAATCCTACTGCTAATCTTCTTGTGGATAATAGACTTTGATTTGTCCATCTTTTCGAATGCTCGCTAAATGAGTGATGTAATTCAACTTTTACCAGACCATGTAGCCAACCAGATCGCTGCCGGAGAAGTGGTTCAACGGCCGGCTTCTGTCATCAAAGAACTTCTTGAGAACGCTATTGATGCTAAAGCCACCAGGATTCAGGTGGTGATAAAGGATGCCGGAAAAACCCAGATCCAGGTGGTGGATAATGGA
>NZ_JBEPWD010000019.1:18829-36983 GCF_041642575.1 Salegentibacter sp.
AGTGGTTCAACGGCCGGCTTCTGTCATCAAAGAACTTCTTGAGAACGCTATTGATGCTAAAGCCACCAGGATTCAGGTGGTGATAAAGGATGCCGGAAAAACCCAGATCCAGGTGGTGGATAATGGATTGGGAATGAGCCTCACCGATGCCAGAATGAGTTTTGAACGTCATGCCACCTCCAAAATAAAATCAGCCGAAGATCTTTTTAGTTTAACTACCAAAGGTTTTAGAGGAGAAGCCCTCGCTTCTATTGCTGCTATTGCTCACGTAGAACTAAAGACCAAAGACGAACAAAGCGAAGTAGGGACGTCTATCAGGATAGAAGGAAGCCAGGTAACTTCACAGGAAGCCTGTGTAACCCCTCAGGGTACCTCGATAAGCGTAAAAAACCTTTTTTATAATATTCCGGCCAGGCGGAATTTCCTGAAATCAGATACGGTGGAAACCCGGCATATCATAGATGAATTTCAGCGGGTTGCACTGGCACATCCCCAAATAGCCTTTGACCTGTTTCATAATGGCAGTGAATTGTTTCAGCTGCCGGGAACCAATTTCAGACAACGAATTACCAATATTTTTGGAGGGAAGACCAACGAAAAGCTCGTGCCCGTTACCGAAGAAACCGAGATCGTAAAGATTTCAGGCTTTGTAGGTAAGCCCGAGTTTGCCAAGAAGAGCAGGGGAGAACAGTTTTTTTTCGTTAATGACCGCTTTATCAAAAGCCCATATCTGAATCATGCGGTAACAGCTGCTTTTGATGGTTTGTTAAAGGAAAAATCCTATCCCAGTTACTTTTTATACTTACAGGTAGACCCACGAAGTATTGATATAAATATCCATCCCACTAAAACCGAGATCAAATTCGACGATGAACACGCGCTTTATGCAATCCTGCGAAGTTCCATAAAACATAGTCTCGGCCAATTTAATGTAGCTCCTGTACTTGATTTTGAAAGGGATGCTAATTTAGATACGCCTTACGAATACAAAAACAAGCAGGCTAATGTTCCCGGGGTAGAAGTAGACCGGAATTTTAACCCTTTTCAGGAGGAGAATAGTGGTACAAGACATAACCCTGGAGCATTTAGAAAAGAACCTGCTGCTAATTGGGAAAGTCTTTATTCCGGATTGGAAGATGAGCCTGTTGGGGGTGACCAGGTAAAACATATCGAGTTTGAAAGCGAAGAGGTAACCGGAAGTTTATTCCATTCTAAGGAAACAGAACCCGAAAAATCTACTTTTCAGCTTCATAAAAAATATATTGTCAGTACCTTGAAAAGCGGTATCCTGGTTATAGATCAGCATCGTGCGCATACCAGGATCCTCTATGAAGAATTGCTGAAAAATATCACGGTTTCAGCAGCGGTTAGCCAGCAATTGCTTTTTCCGCTCAAGCTTCAGTTTTCTTCTCACGAAATGGAAATGCTCAGGGAAATTAAAGAATCGCTGGAACAAACAGGATTTGTTTTTTCTTCCCTTGAAAGGGATTCCGTGGAAATTTCAGGGATACCAACCTTGATTTCTGAAAGTGAAGTAGAAATGCTATTAGAACAATTATTTTCAGATCTCGAAAACGAAGTGCCAGACAATGGATTTTCACAAACCGATCTCCTGGCAAGATCGCTTGCAAAAGGAATGGCTGTGAAATCGGGAATGCAGTTGAACAATACCGAGCAACAACATATCGTTAACCGTTTGTTTGCCTGTAAGGAACCAAGCCAGAGCCCATCTAACAGATCGGTTTTTGTGACGCTTACGGTTGATGAACTGGACAAAAAATTTATGTAAATGGGAAGAATTACAGATACGGTTAAAGTACTTTTAATTATAAACATTATTTTTTTTGTTGGAAGCCAATTTCTTGGAGATTTCGCCTATCAACTCTTCTCCTTATGGTTTGTCGAAAATGAAAATTTTAGATTCTGGCAGGTTTTGTCGCATATGTTCATGCATGGTGGGCTTACTCATATCCTTTTTAATATGTATGCACTCTGGGCCTTTGGAGGGCCGATAGAACAAATGCTGGGACAGAAAAAATTTCTGTTCTTTTACTTTTCAGCTGGCTTGGGAGCCGCTTTATTGCATACCTTAGTGAATTACTTTGAATACCAGACCGGGTATAATGCTCTTCTTGACGCTGGAATGACAATGGGCGAGGTAGAAAGGATGCTGCAAACCGGGGAGTATTCTACCGGTATTCTGGAATCTGTTTCAAAAGAAACGCTTCAGGATCTTTATATAAGCTTTAATACACCGGCGGTGGGAGCTTCCGGAGCTATTTACGGAATCCTGGTTGCTTTTGGGATGATGTTTCCTAATGTTCAGCTATTTTTACTTTTTGTGCCCGTGCCGATTAAAGCTAAATACTTTATTCCTGCATTAATTGGAATTGATTTATTTTCAGGTTTTACGGGATACTCGATATTTGGTGGGGGAATTGCCCATTTTGCTCACGTAGGTGGCGCCTTGTTTGGTTTTATAATGATGTGGTACTGGAAGAAGAACCAGTTTAATCAAAATCGCTGGGATTAATGAAAGCTTCAGATAAATTTAAATACAAACTACAGACCGCTACGGTGGTAGAAAAGCTTATCGCTATAAACGTATTGCTGTTTGTATTGATGTACCTTTTTAGGACTATAGCTTTCCTGTTTCAGTTTCCTTCCAACTTTTTTATGGAATGGTTTGTCTTCCCTAAAGAACCCGGAGAATTTATTTTCAAGCCCTGGAGTATCATTACCTATGCCTTTTTGCATAGCGGGATATGGCATATCCTTTCAAATATGCTTATCCTTTATTTCTCTGGAATTTATTTCCTGAATTATTTTTCTCCAAAACGCCTGCTCAATTATTTCTTTCTGGGTGTTATCATTGGAGCTTTGGTGTATATGCTTAGCTATAATCTTTTTCCTGCATTTGCAGCTACGGGAAGATCTTATCTTCTGGGAGCTTCAGCGGGGGTTATGGCCGTTTTGGTAGGGATTGCAACCTATATTCCCAATATGCGGGTAAGATTGATGCTTATTGGCAGCATAAAGTTTTGGTATATCGCAGCCTTCCTGGTTTTGCTCGATGTTATTCAAATTCCTATGGGAAATGCCGGAGGACACCTGGCACACTTGGGCGGGGCTTTGCTGGGTTATTTTTATACTACCCAGCTTCAGAAAGGAAATGATATTGGGGCCTGGTTTGAAAAGATCATGGATGGGGTAGCTGCCCTTTTTTCTTCATCCTCAGAAAGGAAACCGAAAATGAAAACCGTTTACCGAAAGGAAAAAAACAATCCAACTTCCAAAGCCCGTACTTCCACTTCGGCAAGGATGAATAAGGATGAAAAGCAAAAACGCATAGATAATATTCTTGATAAAATAAGCAAAAGTGGATATGACAGCCTGAGCAAAGAAGAAAAAGACTTTTTGTTTAAAGCCGGAAAAGAAGATTGATGAAAAAGCTCAGTTTTTTAGATAAAATTGTGTTTATCCTTAATTCCATAGCGGCTACTGCCTTGCTGTTATCTTACCTGCTTGCATTTATACCTCCAAAATCATTTCCCTTACTTTCGGTGCTTAGCCTGGGGGTTCCGGTGTTGATCATTCTTAATTTTTTATTCCTCATTTTCTGGCTGCTGAAACTCAAAAGACAATTTCTTTTGTCCTTAATTGTGTTACTGCTGGGGTTTAATTATGTAACAGGTTTATATCAATTTTCAGGTGATGAATTACCATCTAACGGAAAAGAGATATCGGTGATGAGCTATAATGTTCGCATGTTCAATGCCTACAACTGGGTAGATGACGATGAGATTCCCGATAAAATTACGGGTTTTGTAAATAAAAAATCCCCCGATATTCTGGCAATGCAGGAATATTATATTGGTGCCTCCGGTCTACGCCGGGTGTATCCTTATCATTACATCAAGCTTAAAAATAAAAACGATGAGTTTGGTTCAGCAGTCTTTTCAAAATATCCAATAATAGATCAATATTCGCTGGACTTTCCGCACCAGGGAAACAATAATGCTACTTATGTGGATATTGCTGTAGAAGAGGATACCCTTCGCGTTTTTAATGTACACTTTCAGTCGTTGAACATTAAACCTGAGATCAATGAACTTCAGAAAGAAGACTCTAAAAAACTTTTAGGCAGAATAGGGTCTGGGTTTGCCCTGCAACAGGAACAAGCCGAATTGATGATGAAAGAAGTAAATAAATCGCCTCATAAGACCCTTATAATTGGAGATTTTAATAATACGGTTTTCTCTTACATCTACGAGGAAATAAACCCTGATAATCGCTTTCAGGATGCCTTTCTTGAAGCGGGGTCAGGCTTTGGAGAAACATTTAAGCTAAGTTATTTTCCGCTGAGAATAGATTTCCTCCTAATTGAGAATTCTATGAAGATTCAGAGTTATGATCGCTTTAAAGTGGAATATTCAGATCATTATCCGATTATGACCAGGCTTCAGCTTTAAGATCCTGGTCCTGTAAATATTGGAGACTGTTCGGTCCTTCATTAAATAAAAGATCCAGAATGCTCAGGTTCGGAAGAAACCCGTGTTTATCACTAAAAACCTGGGTGTATACTTGCTGATTAAATTCAGTTTTTTGCTTGGCATTTATCAGGGGACGTAGGTCGGTGAGGTTTTCCGGCTTTTTAGCATATTCCGAAGTTTTCTCAAAATCAAGTTCAAATTGAATGGAATCCGTAATAAATTCCAGGCAGGCATAATTGAAATCAAGTAAAAATTTATAAGTCTTATGATAAAGGGGATGGAGTTCATCTTCATAGAACTCAAAGAAAGGCGAAGTCTGGTAGGAAGCTTTTAAAGCCCTCCAATGCTGTTTTTGCCAGTCGAATTCGTTCTCTATTTGCACCTCCTTATAAAGTTGATGCTTTTCTGCCATTTTAGGTTCCCCCATAATTGCTGAACGATGCCTGATAGGAATGTTTAATAAAAGCTTTCCGTTGGAATCATAGATATACATCCGGTTTCTGAAGGTTTGTTTTTGATAGTTGTCTTCATTTTCAAAGATTACCTCATCGGCTTTAGCTAAAGCCACGAACTGAGAAATAGGCCCGAAATAGGCCGGATGTATTAATATTTCTTTCATCTGTCCATAATTTACCCCCAAAATTGGATTTGGGTACAGCCTTTTCACCATACTTCTGAATGTCCCCATTTTTCGCTCCAGTAGGATGCTGGTTTCATCTTAGGAATTTTCCCTTCGTTTTTTAAAGTAATTGAAGGCAAAGATTATTACCAATAAGATGAGGAAGTATGGCAAATAGGAAATCGGCGTCCCCTCACCTTTAACCGTGGTAAAAACCCTTTCCCAGCGTATTTTGTTCATTATTCCGTTAGCATTGGCATCCCAGCTCATCCAGATAAAGACCGGTTTACCCACAACATGATTTTCGGGCACATAACCCCATGAACGGCTGTCTTCACTGTTATGACGGTTATCTCCCATCATCCAGTAATAATCCTGTTTAAAGGTGTAAGTTTCTACCGGAGTACCGTTGATTAAAACCTGGGTGCCGTTAAGACTAAGTTTCTGTGGAGTGCCCATTTCCAGACCTTCATAGGTTTCAATAACCTGTCGGTAAAAAGGCATTGATTCTGCGGTTAATTCTACTTTATCGCCTTTCTTCGGAATATAGATTGGTCCGAAATTGTCATTGTTCCAGCCCAATTTACCGTTATTGGGGAAGATGCCTTTTGAGGCTGTTTTGGAAGTATCAATATACCGCTGAATGGACTCAACATTGGGATGATTCCGAAGACGGTTATAACTTCTTTCTGTTAAAGCCCTGAAATAAAATTCATTATTCTCAGGATTAAAATAAAACCCATCGGTTATATCGTATTCTTCATATAAGTAACGTGGATCAAAGCCCTGACCTTTGGTTTTTCCTGAGTAGGAAAACTGGGTCTTGGCGCGGTCTGGTAAGTCCAGAATCTCGTTGTTAACATAGAGCTCCCCATCTACAATTCTCAGAGAGTCTCCCGGTATTCCAACCGCACGTTTCACGTAATTTGATTTTTTATCTACCGGTTTATCATACCGTTCCCCGGAACGGTCAAAAAATTGTTTTACCGTATCTACCGGCCAGTTGAAGACCACAATATCATTTCGTTCAATCTCTTCAAATCCGGGCAAGCGGGTATAAGGTATCTGCGGCTTGTTGAGATATGATTTGGTGCCAAGAATAGGGATGGTATCGTGAACCATAGGAAATGCTACAGCTGTTTTCGGTAAACGGGCTCCATAATGAAACTTACTCACAAAGAGGAAATCTCCCACCAGCAGTGTTTTTTCGAGGGAAGAGGTGGGAATGGTAAATGGCTGCAGAATATAGGCGTGCACGATGGTTGCGGCTACGACCGCAAATAATATAGAACTTACCCATTCTCCTGTGCCGGTTGGTGGCTTCAGGCTGCGGTCTTCAATGTACTTAACATCTGTTGCATAATTGATGTAATAAATGTAAAAGCCCAGGGTTAGAATTACCAGAAAAGTATCAGTTGTGCTGTTCCTTCCGAAACTTCTTATGGTTTCCACCCAAATTACAGGAAACATTATGAGGTTTACAATAGGGATAAAAAGCAGGATTACCCACCACCACGGCCGGTTGATGATCTTCATTAAAATCACTGCATTATAGACTGGTATTGCAGCTTCCCAGGCCTGCCTTCCGGCTTTTTTATATAGTTTCCAGGTTCCTAAAAAATGAATTACCTGGATGAGCAGGAAAAACAAAAACCATTGCGTGAATGTCATAATAAAAATGTTTTGCTGTATTAGAGCCGTGCAGCCCCATATTGTTACATTATTTTAGAATTTCAGATAATACATCCTGCATCCTGTAAATACCTTCTTTACCCTTTAACCATTCTGCAGCAATCACTGCACCCAGGGCAAATCCCTGCCGGTTATGGGCGGTATGCTTAATTTCAATAGAATCAATTTCAGATTTATAAGAAACGGTATGGGTGCCCGGGACATCGGCTTCACGTGTGGCTTTAATAGGAATTTCATCATCTTCAGCATGATCCAGTTGCCAACCGACTTTGTTAGGGTTGTTGGTAATAATTTGTTGTGCCAGGCTAATAGCGGTACCGCTGGGAGAATCCAGTTTCTGGATATGATGTATCTCTTCAACTTCTACGGAATATTCTTCCAGGTTTTTCATCATTGCTGCCAGCCTTTCATTTAGTTCAAAAAACAGATTAACCCCAATGCTGAAATTGGAAGCATATAGAAAAGCTGAATCGTGTTTTTCACAGATTTCAACAGCTTTATCATAATGATCCAGCCAACCGGTAGTCCCACTTACAACGGGAATTCCCAGTTCGAAACAGGTGGTGATATTTTTAAAAGCGGCTGTGGGAATACTAAAATCTATTGCAACATCGGCATCAAGTCTCGTAAGGTCATAACTGTCTATATCCTCATCAACTTTCAATACAATTTTGTGACCTCGGTCTATGGCAATTTCCTCAATAGTCTTGCCCATTTTTCCATATCCTAAAAGCGCTATTTTCATAATCAGAAATTATAATTTAAGGAAAATCCATACCTGGTTTTCCCCAAAAATTCATCAAAATTCATATTTGGTCGCAGCGTCAGATCCTCGCTAACATTAAACTGTTGCAGGTGCGCCTCTACATTTGCATCGATAATATTAAGTGCATAAATTCCTGCAATTACCAAAATCGAAATTTCTTTATTCCGGCGGTAAAAACGCTGGGCCCTTATCAAACCATCATCTGTAATATTTTGGCCATTCGCAGTAAATTCATCAACCCTTCCTGCAAGCCTGTCTTTGTAGGCATCGCGAAAACGGTTAAATTCATTATCGTTATTAATGTAAAAATACACCCCAATTCCAAGTCCTCCATAAGCGATAGGGATCTTCCAGTAGCTGCCGTTAAAAGCCTGTCCCAACCCTGGTAAAATAGCCGAATAAAAAGCAGCCCTGGAGGGAGCAAGGGCATCGTAGGGTTTGTAGTCCTGCTCTTTCTCTTCTTCAGCCGTTGAAAGTTCTCCGGATGGAGGGGAGTCTACTACCAGGCTATCCTGGGAAAATCCCTGGAAAGAAAAAAAAACCAGCATTACTGCTGTGAAAAGATGTTTACTCCTCACCCTGGATTAGTTTTTTAATTCTGTTGAAATCTTCTTCCGATTTAAAAGGGATGCTTAGTTTCCCGCTTCCTTTTTTGGTTAGTTTCACATCTACTTTTGTTCCCAGGTATTCTGAAAATTCTTTAATTCCTTTCTTGAAGGTTTTGGGAACGCTGGCAGAAGGTTTAGCCGTACTCTTTTCTTTCCCTCCGTTATTGATCTCACGTACCAACTGTTCGGTTTCTCTTACCGAAAGCGATTTCTGAAGTATCTTTTCATAAATATCCAGCTGCTGCTGAGGGTCTTCTACATTGATAAGTGCACGCCCGTGGCCCATACTCAGAAAACCATCACGCATTCCTGTTTGAATAATAGGATCAAGTTTCAGTAATCGTAGATAATTTGCAATGGTAGAGCGGTTTTTTCCAACTCTTTCACTAAGTTGTTCCTGGGTAAGATTGATCTCATCGATAAGACGCTGATAAGAAAGTGAGATCTCAATAGGATCCAAATCCTGTCGCTGAATATTTTCAACCAAAGCCATTTCCAGGGATTCCTGGTCGTTCGCGATACGAATATATGCCGGGATGGTTTTTAAGCCAACAATTTTGGAAGCTCTGAATCGACGTTCACCTGAAACCAGTTGGTATTTATTAAAATCCAACTTTCTAACGGTAATTGGCTGGATCACCCCTAATTCGTTAATGGAAGAGGCGAGTTCCTTGAGAGCATCTTCATTAAAACTGGTACGTGGCTGAAATGGATTCATTTCAATGGCCTCCAGGTCAAGTTCCACAATATGACCCACTAGCTTATCGGCGTTCTTGTCTTCTGCTGATTGTATATCATTTTGCGGATCTTTCAGCAAAGCTGAAAGTCCTCTTCCTAAAGCTTGTTTCTTGGTAGCCTTCGCCATCTTCTATGCGTTTTTCTTTATAATTTCATGTGCCAGGCTCAAATAATTGCTGGCTCCTTTACTGCCTGCATCATAATTAATAATGCTTTCCCCGTAACTGGGGGCTTCACTTAAACGAACATTTCTTTGAATGATTGTATCGAAAACCATTTCCCCAAAATGCTTCTGAACCTCTTCCACAACCTGGTTTGATAGGCGTAACCTGGAATCATACATGGTAAGCAACAGGCCTTCAATATCCAGTTTTTTATTGTGGATCTTTTGAACGCTTTTTATGGTGTTAAGTAGTTTACCAAGACCTTCCAGTGCAAAATATTCACATTGGATGGGAATCAATACAGAATCTGCAGCTGTTAAGGCGTTAAGAGTTAATAAACCAAGGGAAGGGGCACAATCGATAAGGATATAATCGTATTTTTCCTTGAGCGGAGTTATCGCTTTTTTGAGCATAGACTCCCTGTTTTCCTGGTCTACAAGCTCAATTTCTATCGCGACCAGGTCTATATGGGCGGGAATGATATCAAGATTCGGAGAACTGGTTTGGAGAATGGCCTGTTCGGGAGAAATAGAATGCTCCAGCAATTGGTAGGTGCCAAATTCCACCTCTTCCACATCTATTCCTAGTCCGGAGGTAGCATTTGCCTGCGGATCAGCATCTATTAGCAAAACTTTCTTTTCAAGTACTCCAAGTGAGGCCGCAAGATTCACCGAAGTTGTGGTTTTTCCCACGCCGCCTTTCTGGTTGGCAATAGCAATGATTTTACCCATTAATTACGTTCAATTTTTAAAAAGTAAAAATACAATTTATTATAGGTTTATGAAATCATTTTGTTAACAGCTTGTACATATAATAAAGACTGAAGGTTCAAGACTTTTTGCTGAATTTTTCCGCAGGAAATCATAGTGAATGTTAAGTTCCCGACAAATTAAAAAACCGAAGGAAAACCTTCGGTTTTTTAAGTATTTTAAAAGTCAGCTTAACTACCTTTCTTAGCTTTGATCATCGCTTCCAGCTGGTCCCACATTTCCTCAGGAATAGCTTCCAGTAAGTTGAACTGCCCTGCACCTTTAAGCCATTCGCCTCCGTCTATGGTGATTACTTCCCCGTTAACATAAGCTGAGAAATCTGAAACCAGATACGCGGCAAGGTTTGCCAATTCCTGGTGTTCTCCAACCCGCTTAAGGGGAACTTTTTTGGCAAGATCGAATTTTTCTTTCAGATCTCCGGGTAAGAGACGATCCCAGGCTCCTTTTGTAGGAAACGGGCCGGGTGCAATGGCGTTAAATCTAATGCCGTATTTGGCCCATTCTACCGCCAGAGAGCGCGTCATCGCTAAAACACCGGCTTTTGCGGTGGCGCTTGGCACTACGTATGCAGAACCTGTCCAGGCATAGGTGGTGACAATATTCAATACGGTTTTGTCTTTTTCTTTTTTATCTATCCAATGTTTTCCGAAAGCCAGGGTGCAGTTTTTACTTCCCTTTAAAACTATATCGATAATTGTATCGAACGCATTTGCGCTAAGACGTTCGGTAGGAGAGATGAAGTTTCCAGCCGCGTTATTCAATAAAATATCAATACTCCCAAATTCATCGACAACGGCATCGCGCATCGCCTCAACTTCATCATAATTTCTTACGTCGCATTGCACGGCAAAACATTTACCGCCGGTTTCGTCTTCCAGTTCTTTGGCAGTATTCTTTAGCTTTTCAAGGTTCCGGGAAGTTATGGCGACTTTTGCCCCCAGTTCCATAAAATATCTCGTCATCGCTTTCCCCAGGCCGCTACCGCCACCTGTTACAACGATGCTTTTTCCTTTTAAGGCATCATCGCGAAGCATTTTTTTAGTAAAATCCATAATTTATTTTTTAGTTGGTTCTCGGTTTTTTATTTTCCGGTTTTGTGGAGCTTAGCCACGAATTCACTAATTTTTTTCTCTCTTTTCTCTTGTCTCTCGTCTCTTCTCTCCTTTTCAATCTATCAAAATCTCCAACAGTTTAATAGCCGCCTCACTGATTTTGGTGCCGGGACCAAAGACCGCTACTGCTCCGGCGTCAAAAAGATATTGATAATCCTGCGACGGAATTACCCCGCCAACGATCACCATAATATCATCGCGACCAAGGGCTTTAAGTTCTTCGATCACCTGCGGAACCAGGGTTTTGTGGCCTGCAGCCTGTGAAGATATCCCCAAAATATGAACATCGTTCTCTACGGCCTGTTTTGCCGCTTCCCGTGGTGTTTGAAACAACGGACCTATATCTACATCAAAACCGAGGTCGGCATAGCCTGTAGCTACTACCTTTGCACCACGGTCGTGCCCATCCTGACCCATTTTTGCGATCATAATACGAGGACGGCGCCCATCCTGTTCGGCGAATTGATCGGCCATTTCCCTGGCCTTTTTAAAGGAAACGTCGTCTTTCATTTCTTTGGAATAAACCCCGCTAAAGGATTGAATTTTTGCTTTGTAGCGTCCGTAAACTTCTTCCAGGGCGTCGCTTATTTCGCCCAGCGTAGCCCGGTTTCTGGCCGCTTCTACTGCTAAAGCTAATAAATTTCCGCTTTCTTCCTTGGCCGCTTTGGTAAGTTCTTCCAGAGAAGCCTTTACTTTTTCGCTGTTTCGTTCAGCTTTTATTCTTTCCAGCCTTTCGATTTGTTGTTTTCTTACCGTTTGATTATCTACTTCTAAGGTGACCAACTCATCCTCTTTATCTCTTCGGTATTTGTTTACACCTACAATGATGTCGGTGCCGCTGTCTATCCTGGCTTGTTTTTTAGCAGCCGCTTGTTCTATTCTCATCTTGGGAATCCCGGCTTCAATAGCCTTGGTCATCCCGCCAAGCTCTTCCACCTCTTCAATGAGCTTCCAGGCTTTTTGAGCGATCTCTTCCGTGAGTTTTTCCACATAAAAACTGCCGGCCCAGGGGTCTACGGTTTTTGTGATCCCGGTTTCTTCCTGAAGATGTAGCTGTGTATTTCTCGCTATTCTGGCAGAAAAATCTGTGGGCAGTGCAATTGCCTCGTCAAGTGCATTGGTGTGCAGGCTCTGGGTTCCCCCAAAAGCTGCGGCGGCTGCTTCAATACAGGTGCGCGCCACATTATTAAAAGGATCCTGTTCGGTTAAACTCCAGCCACTGGTTTGGCTGTGAGTTCTTAGGGAAAGTGATTTCGGGTCTTTAGGATTGAATTGCTTGACCAGTTTTGCCCAAAGCATTCTTCCTGCCCGCATCTTGGCGATTTCCATAAAATGGTTCATTCCAACGGCCCAGAAAAACGAAAGGCGTGGAGCAAAAGTGTCTATTTCCATTCCGGCTTTCAGGCCTTCCCGAATGTATTCCAGTCCGTCGGCCAGGGTGTATGCCAGCTCGATATCATTGGTTGCGCCGGCTTCCTGCATATGATATCCGGAGATACTGATGCTGTTGAACCTGGGCATATTTTTCGAGGAATATTCAAAAATATCAGAAATGATCTTCATCGAGGGAGCAGGGGGGTAGATGTAGGTATTGCGCACCATAAACTCCTTTAGAATATCGTTCTGAATGGTTCCTGAAAGCTGTTCGGGTTTTACTCCCTGTTCTTCAGCAGCAACGATATAAAAGGCCATAATTGGTAAAACGGCTCCGTTCATCGTCATAGAAACCGACATCTTATCCAGCGGGATCTGATCGAAAAGAATTTTCATATCCTCTACCGAATCGATGGCGACTCCGGCTTTCCCCACATCGCCAACCACGCGCTCGTGATCGCTGTCGTAACCTCTGTGGGTGGGGAGATCAAAAGCTACAGATAAACCCTTTTGGCCTGCAGCGAGATTTCTGCGATAAAAAGCATTGCTCTCTTCCGCGGTAGAAAACCCGGCATACTGCCTGATCGTCCAGGGCCGGGAAACATACATCGTACTGTACGGCCCGCGCAAATAAGGCGGAATTCCGGCAGCAAAATTGAGATGCTCTGCTTTTTCCAGATCCTCCTTGGAATAGGTGGATTTCAGCTTTATGCCTTCAGGTGTTTTGTAGGATTTTTGCTCCTGAGTTTCCCTTTTTTCTGGTGCTGATAATTTTATATGTTGAAGCTCTTTTCTTGACATTTCCGGTGGATTTTAATTTTCAGCAGATTCCTTTTCCAGTCTTTCCTGCTCAGATTTTTCACTCAATCGGCGCTCTAAAATGGGCTCCAGCAGGGTTTTTCGCTTGTTTTTCTTTAGAAACGGAAATAATTCCAATTCCTCCTTCATTTTATCCTGCGGGTTTTCAAACTTATTTGTCCCGATAAGGATCAATTCCCCCTCATCAAATTGCTGTTGCTCTTTTTTGGCGCTTTCCTTTATTTTCTTCTGAATAATCCCGGCTTTCAATTGCTTCAGAAATCCGCCGCCTTTCTCGATCTCTTTGAAAATTTCAAGTGCTTTCTCGGCAAACTGACGGGTTAGGCTCTCAACATAATAGTTGCCCTCCGCGGCATTGCTCACTTTATCCAGATATGCCTCGTGCTTCAGCACCAATAACTGGTTTCTAGCAATGCGATCGCCAAACTCGTTGTTTTTATGGTAGATGGCATCGTAGGGAGAATTATACACGGTATTGGCTCCGCCAAGCACGGCACTCATACTTTCGGTAGTGGTGCGCAGCAAGTTCACGTTGAAATCATAAAGCGTCTTGTTGCGTTTGCTGGGTTGAGCGATGATGTGACAATCTTCCGAAAACTCATATTCTTTCGCCAGACTGGAATACAACCAGCGCAAGGCTCTTATTTTTGCAATTTCAAAGAAATAATTAGGTCCTGATGCCACCACAAACTGAGGCAAAAACTTCGGATTATTATTTTTTAATTCTGAAGACTGGGCTATATGGTTCAGGTATTCGTTGGCGTGGGTCAGGGCATAGGCCAGTTGCTGCGAAATATTGGCACCGGCATTTTGATACAAATCGGTGTTTATGCTGATAACGGAAGAGAAATCTTCAGATTCGGAAAGTATGTGATCCAGAATTTCGTGATCTTCATTTAGACTGAAGAACCAGTTTCCGGAGCGCGCCAGCTTCCCGATGATATCGGTTTGCAGGTAGACCTGGCTATTTTTACCCTTCAGAAACTTTCGCAAACGATTGAAAAATTCCGAAGATAAAAATTCAGGTTTCAGGTAAACAGGAGTAGATTTCAAATCGATTCCTTCCAGTAATTCTTCAATGGAAATCTCTTCAGATGGAAGCTCAAACCAAAGGCTTTCGGCGCCTTTTTCCAAAGCATTCTTAGCTTTTTCATTTGCGACTTCCGAAGAAATCACATAGATCTTCTCACAGATATTCCAGTGCCGTGGGGATTCCAGATGGACGGGCTCATCTATGTCTTCAGCAGTATAAAAAGGCTTTACCGCTATTCCATCCAGGGAATTGTAGATGAGTTTTTCGTTATAATCGGCACCTTTAAGGTCGAATTGTATCTTTTGTTTCCATTGCTTTGCAGAAACCTCTTCGAATTCCTGAAATAATGTTTCTTTCATTGTAAAGATTTTTGGTTGCAGGCACCTTAATCTATCGTGTCGTATTCGATGATATAAATATCCTCATCGGCACGCTTCATAAAGTACTTCTGACGTGCGAATTTCTCCAGTTCCACCGAATCCTGTAGTTGTTGGATCACGGCTTTATCCCCGGCTATCTCGTTGCGGTAGTAGTTTTTGTTATCTTCCAGTTCATTGAGTTCCTGGTTGAGTTCGTTGTGAATTATCCAGGAATTGCTGTCAAGAAAGATCATCCACCCGGCAAAAATAAGGCTCAACAGCACATATTTATTGCTCAGAAACCGAAACCAGGGCTTTTTTCGCAGTTCTTTTAATTTCATACTGGATAAAGATACAAAATTAGGCTAAGCGGTCCTTGATAATGGTTTGCACAATATCAACAGCTACGGTATTGTACCTGTTGGTTGGAATGATGATATCGGCAAATTCTTTGGTAGGTTCAATAAATTGCTGGTGCATAGGTTTCAGGGTGGTCTGGTAGCGCCAAAGTACTTCATCCAGATCCCTGCCGCGTTCGTTGATATCGCGTTTTAACCTTCGGATAAGGCGTTCATCACTGTCGGCGTGAACATAGATCTTGATGTCGAACATTTTTCTGATCTCCGGGTCGGAAAGAATCAGAATGCCTTCCACAATCACCACTTTGCGTGGTTCGGTTTTCACGGTTTCGTTGGTGCGGTTATGTTCTTTAAAGGAATAGACGGGCTGATAGATTGTTTTACCCTGCCTTAGTTCCTTAAGATGACTTACCAACAAATTAAAATCTATGGACTGAGGATGGTCGAAATTGGTCTTAACTCTTTCCTCCATACTTAGGTGGCTTAGATCCTGGTAGTAATGGTCCTGGGAGATCACATCTACTTCTTCATTTTTTAGTTCCTCTATGATCTGGTTTACTACAGTGGTTTTGCCACTTCCTGTGCCTCCGGCGATTCCTATGATTAGCATTTAAAATAATTTGGGGCAAATTTAATTATTTGCCCCAAACCCTGAAATTCTTTAAATGTCTATTTAAAACTATTTCTTTTTAATATTTCTTACTTCCTCTACGGTTACCCTCGGACTTATATTATTTGACCAGGAATTCATTATAAAATTCATCGCATCTGCAACTTCCCTGTCGCTTAAGCCCATTGGTGTCATTATATTATCATATTCTTTACCGTTCACTTTTATTGGCCCTGAAAGTCCGAATTTCACTGCTGCAATGCTTTCTTCCCTTTTTTTACTAAGCCAGTTCGAGCCATCGAGCGGGGGATAGGTGCCCGGGATCCCTTGCCCGCCGGGTAAATGGCAGGTTACGCACAAATCGGCATAGACCGTTTTTCCACGAAGTATACTTTCCTCTAAAGCTGCTTTTTCCTTTTTCTCCTCTTCGGGAACATTTACCTGGTAATTCTTTTCCTCCTCATCTTTCTTATCAGATTTACAAGAGGATAGAATTCCAAGCAAGGCAAAGCTTAAAAAAAGCTGTTTCATTTTCTAATTTGAAGCTTCTTCCTCCGGTAAAAGCTTTACAATTCCGGTTCCTTCTACTGCTGCGTAAATAAATCCATCGGGGCCTTCGCGAACATCGCGCAGTCTTCCAACTCCATCTAACAACTTAGTTCTTTTGCCGATTTCTGTTCCATCTAGTTCAAGGTGTTCGAGGTATTGGAATTTTAAAGATCCAACCAGTAAATCACCTTTTAGATCAGGATATTTATCTGAAGTTACATATACAAAGCCGCTGGGAGCTATTGATGGAAGCCAGTAGAACATAGGTTCTTCATATTCGGGCCCGCTTGTTTGCTCGGTGATAATAGAGTCATCGTAGTTAACGCCGTAGGTTACTTCCGGCCAACCGTAGTTAAGCCCTTTTTTGACAATATTGATCTCATCTCCACCTTGTGGCCCATGCTCGTGAAGCCAAACTTCACCGGTTTCAGGATGGTATATCATACCTTGCGCATTCCTGTGCCCGTAAGAGTAGATAGCCTCTTTGGCATTTTCTTCTCCCACAAACGGATTGTCTTCGGGGATACTTCCATCAAGATTCAGGCGATATACTTTTCCGCCATCCCGGGTTATATCCTGTGGATTTTCGTCGCGGTTTCCACGGTCACCGATTGTAAAGTACAAATGTCCTGATTCATCAAAGACGATTTTTGAACCAAAATGAACTCCTTTAGTAGTATTGGGTTCTGCTTTATATAGATCTTCTATTTCGGTTAGCTGATTATCGCTCAGTTTAGCTCTAATAAGTTTGGTGTTTCCACCCTCTCCTTCGCCTTCTTCTGAAGCAAAAGTAAGGTAGATCCAGCCTTCGGTTTTATAATCGGGGTGAAGCGCTACTTCCAGCAAGCCACCCTGCCCGCGGTTATAAACGGAAGGGACCCCGGAAATAGATTGCTTTTTGCCATTCTTGAAATGAATAAGCTCACCGCTTTTTTCAGTAATCAACATACCTCCATCAGGTAAAAAAGTGAAACTCCACGGGATATCAAGTCCGGAAACCACTACTTCGTGTTCGTAATCGGTTTCAGGAGCTTCGGCTTCCGGTTGTTCTTCCAGCCCTTCCCGGGTTGAGACTTCCTGCTCTTCGGTTTCTGTGGTGCTGGCCTCTTCTGAAGATTTTTGATTCTCGCCGCAAGCCGTGAGGGCAAGGATCATACTCAAAGATAATAATACTCGTTTCATATCAATAGTTTTGGTGATTAGACAATTTACCTACTTCCGGCAAATTGAATTAACTAAGATATAAAAAATCTAAAGTTCTTGTTGCTATCCCAAAGGAATTATTATATTTGCAGCCGCTTAAAGGCGAAAGTTCTTTTGTAAGATCTTATACATCAAAAAATCATCGCGCCGAGCGCGATTAAAAAATACTCGGGGTGTAGCGTAGCCCGGTTATCGCGCCTGCTTTGGGAGCAGGAGGCCGCAGGTTCGAATCCTGCCACCCCGACAAAGAAAAGCCCTGCACGGAATGTGCGGGGCTTTTTTGTTGGTCCAAGGCGAAAGCTTGCTTGAAAGCCGCCGGACCAACAAAAAAGTCCAGGCAGGCGTTAGCCTGCGGGCTTTCCTTTGTCACTTCCCCACTCAGGATCACCGACCAGCGGGAGGTAATCCTGATGTTAGAAATACGAATTATTTCCGGTTAAAATGAAATTGTTTTAGATGTAACTCCGCTCACAAGCCACCGGACCAATAAAGACTATGCAGGCGTTAGCCTGTGGGCTTTTCTTTGTCACTTCCCCCAGGCAGGATCACGGAACGCAGGGAGGTAATCATTCTAAAAACATCTGAAATCAACAAAAGAACTTTTTAATAGTCCCAGTTTTAAGTTATTACATCTTTGGTTGGTAAAAAACCCAACATTCTCTTTGAAAATTGGCAGGAAGCCGTTTAATTTGCAAAACATTTCGGGATGTGGCGCAGTCTGGTAGCGTATACGCCTGGGGGGCGTGGGGTCGCAGGTTCAAATCCTGTCATCCCGACTTTTTAACATATCATTTAGATGTAAATAATGGGGTAATTATATGATTTTCATATATTTATCCCTTTTTTATGCTCAAAATTCACCAAATAACGTTAAAGGAATCGTGAG
>NZ_JBEPWD010000020.1:0-33225 GCF_041642575.1 Salegentibacter sp.
GGAAACCGTACGCTCTCTAATGCTCAGGAATTAGTCAAATGGGTTAGAGAAGGAACCACAAAAACTTGTGAGATAGAGGCCTTTCATCTCCCGGAAGATAAAGTGACCGAAGAAATGAAAGCCATCCTGCAAAAAGCAGATATCATCCTGGATTGCTTGCCGGGCAGCCTGGCTCCAAAGATTGCTAAACTGGCCAAGGACTATAAGTTGCATTATGTGAATCTAACTGAATATGTAGCAGAAACTGAAGAGATCATGGAACTGGCCCGCGATGCAGGCTCCGGTTTCGTCCTGCAAAGCGGACTCGCTCCCGGGTACATCAATATCCTGGCCATGAGTCTTTACAAAGATTTCTGCAAAGATTTTGAAGTAGAAAAAGTTGACAAACTGGAGTTTAAAGTGGGCGCACTCACAAAGAATGCTGTTTCCCCACATTATTACGGTTTCACCTGGAGCCCCGTGGGCGTAGCAACCGAATATTTGAACAATGCTCTGGTGCTGCGCGATTACAAAAAGACAAGCCTTTCTCCTCTTTCGGAGCGGGAACGCATCATCATAGAAGGATTAACTTATGAAGAAGACCTGACTTCAGGTGGAGCAGCAGATCTTCCCGATGCCCTGGCGGGAAAGGTACGCAGCCTTGACTACAAAACCCTAAGGCATCCGGGACATTACGCCTGGTTGGAGCAACAATTAAAAAACACCGGAGAAGGCCCTGAAGCAGTGAAGAAGCTACAGGAGATCATGCAATCCGTCATCCCAAACCTAGAAAACGACCAGATCGTATTGTATGCCGCGGTAGAAGGAAAGGATAGCTCGGGAACTTTACAAAGACGCGAGATTTCAAAACACATTCTGCCCCTGCAGGTAGGGAAACATAACTTAAGGGCTATCCAGACCACCACCGCTGCCGGCTTACTCCAGTGCGCCCTGATAATTCTCGAATCAAATAAAAAAGGGCTAGTTCTACAAAGTATGATCGACCCTGAAGAATTTCTGAATGGGAGTTTTATTGTCCCGGTTTATGGGAAGGGTTAAATCCGGGGCAATAGAGATGCTTTCTGCGAAGACTTATTAACCTGGTCTTTTATCAAAACCGGTGCGGGTCATTTCACCCCAACCTTTATTCCCTCTTAGTTTTTCCCAGTTTCCTTTTATCGCTGCGTACACGGTAAACGGATGAAAAATCAAGGGTTCCAACAGCGCAACGCTGGTTAACATTCGCAAATCCTTCAAGGTTTCATATCGCTGAAAAGTAGCCTCTTCAGAATAAAGGGCGATCATAGAAAACATTACTGCATATAAATAAACCAGCAATAGGAATAGAAAGAAGAATTTCCAGCTTATGATCCCAAGAACAACCAATAAAATCGTAATTAAGATCCCTATCATCTCAATAATTGGTGCGTAATATTCAAAAAACATCCAATAGGGATAACTTAATAAGCCCAACAATTTGTACTTTGGATTAAACATCATTTTTTTATGTCTCCACAAAGTTTCCATAGTGCCTCGCATCCACCGGCTTCGTTGCTTTCCCAAAATTTTATAAGATTCAGGGGCCTCCGTCCAGCATAATGGGTCTGGAATATATTGCACGGCATAATCTTCTCCTTTATCTATCATAAACCTTCGCATCCTTACAATAAGCTCCATATCTTCCCCTACTGTGGTCGTATCGTAACCTCCGGCTCTCATGGCGATCTCCCGGTCAAACATTCCAAAAGCACCGCTTATAATTAACAATCCATCAAGTTTGTTCCAGGCCATTCTTCCCAAAATAAAAGCGCGTAAATACTCTATTACCTGGGCCCGGGCAAGGAAATTCCCGGGAGCTTTTACTTCCACTAATTTCCCAGCCTTGATCACGCAGGAATTAGCAATTCTCACCACGCCGCCGGTGGCTATAATACGTTTATCTGAAGCTTCCAAATAAGGTTTGGCCAGCTTTAGAAGAACATCCTTATCCATTATACAATCTACATCTATACATACCAGGTAAGGATTTGTAGAAACATTTATACCGGTATTGAGAGCATCGGCTTTCCCTCCGTTTTCCTTATCTACTACAATTAATTTGGAAAAAGAAGGATTGGAGGATCTGTAAATCGCTTTTACATTTTTAGTCGCAATTTTTGGATTATACTCCATATCGCTTTCCACCAGATCAAAGGTTTTGGTTAAAACCGGAATGGAATTATCCTTACTCCCGTCGTTCACCACGATCACATCAAAATTGTTGTAGTTTATCGCTAAAAGCGAACGCACATTTTCTTCAATGGTTTTTCCCTCATTATAAGCGGGAGCGATCAAAGACACCCTGGGTGCACTCTCCAAAGCCAGTAGAGCATTGTAATTCACGAAGCGATTTTTCCGAAGATAAGATTTAAGGGAAAATCCGGATATTGCTGCTAAAACAATATAGGACAGCATCACCAAACCTGCGAAAAACAGGATAAGGTAATTAAAAATATCAATGAAAATATCTAATGCTTCAATGCCGGTCATAGCTAACTTATTTGTTCGGTTTTTCTAAGTGCTCCCGCGATTTCTCTTCTTAAAGTTACGTCTTTGGTCTGCTGATAAAATTTTGAAAGCGCAGGGTAATGTTCAATGGAATTGTAATAATTTATAAGCCTAACCGCGAGTAAAACCACCGAGCGATTTTTACTTTGCAGTAATTCCAACAAATTGGATGGCGCCCCGATCTTATGTTTTTTAACCGTGTACAAAATATTACTCTGCACCCATTCGTTCATATAAAGCTCTGAACTGCTAAACTTCAGGATTTCGCCAATTCCCTTGAGCTTTATCATACCTAAAAGAACCTCGGTCCTCACCATTTTATTATCGTGATTTTTATAAGAAACAATTCTTGGATAAGCCTTTTGAAAATTCATTCCCGAAAGATCTCGTATTCCTTCTACAATATAGGTCCAGGAAGACGCATTCAATTTTTCAAGGGAATAGTTCACCAGGCCTGAGGCTTCATAAAACTCTTCCAGTTTCCTGCTGTAATTTCCGCTGTAACTCTGATGCAGGGAGAGCACCGATCTAATCGCTACACGTTTAAAAAGTACCGAATTCAGATTCTTCTTAAAAGCTTCGGCTTTAATTACTTCTTCAACCTTTTTATCATCGAAGAGAAATTCAAAAAGCACACTGTCTAATATTGCCTGGTATTCCTTCTTTCGCTTATCCTCATTTATCCGTTTAAGTCTTTTTATAAAAGTCACCATCAAGAAAGAAACTGCAACCAGAAAGATCACCAGGTTTAGCCCGATGATAAAACTCTCCAGCGAAATAGGCTCAAGCTCAAATTTTTCCAGATCCATCATTAAAATCGCTTGCTTAAAATGAGTTGAGCATTTAACCTGTTCCGGAAACGATCTGGTGAAAACTCCTCTCGTTCGTACATGAGAATAGGCTGAATAAAGAAATTATCGCCCAGGCGATAGCGAATATTTATTCCTGCCCGGTAAGAATTTACTTCAGAAAGCTGGGCAGTCACTACATAGAAATATGGAATTCGCCCGTATTGTAAATCGAGCTGAATATGCGATTCGCGGTTCAAAAAGGATTTTTTTAGATGAATATTATGTGACGGAAACCATTCCTTTTCTTCTGAAACTAAAAACACCCGGTATCCAATTTGATATTCTCCAAAATTAGCAGCCGTAGAGCCTGTAAACATCGTCACCTCTGCCGCGGTAAAGTCTAAATAACGTAGGCCCAGCGAAGTATTGAAAATGCTGAAATTATAAAAATATTCGGCAGAAAATCTGAATTCGGGAAACACCGGACTTTCATTTGAAATTCCTGCATTTAAATACAAATAACTGTTTTCACTTATTTTTGGATAAAGATCTATTTCCCCCTGAAGGGCTTCTTTTCCAAAAACATTTCCATAGTTTAATCGAACGCTATAGGGAATGAAATCTGATTTTCGTGTGTATTCAAAATGTCCAAGCTGCCAGGGATCAGCATCTTCTATTTCGGTGTGCAGGTAGCCCACCGAAAGAATATTCTTTTGCTTTTTAAGGAGTCGGGTTTTCAGGTATGCGGCATCGCTATAATTTTCGGCAGTTTTGGGGATTCCCTCCAGGTTTAATAAAGCCGCTTTGTCGCGTTCTAATTGCTCTAAGGCCAAGGCTTTGCTTAAAAGATATTTTTCTCTTTGCTGCGGAAAAGCCTCAATCCCTTTTTCTGAATTCTCCAGGAGTGCTTCTGCATTATCTGATGCCAGTTCTATCTGAATCAATATATCTAATGCTTCAGCGTTTGGAGAATTTTGATTTACCAGATCGGTAAGGTTAGACCTGGCCTTTTCATAATCTGAATTCCAGAAATAAAGACGACCCAAATAGATATGATAATCTTCGTTTTCAGGAAATGCAGCGCTTAATTTTTCAAGTTGATTTATAGCAAGGGTATAATTTTCACTTTCAGCATAAACTCTGGAAACCTGGAATAAAGAATCGGGATTTTTTATTTGCTGGGCCTGAAACTTAAAACTAAAACCCAACACGAAGATTAAAAACAGAAGTCGTGTCAAATTTTTCAATTTCAGGAAATTAGTTTTTCAATTCGCTTTAATAAAACCGAAGGACTAAAGGGTTTGGTGATAAATTCATCTGCGCCGAGGTCAAAAACTTCCAGTTCGGTAGCTTCCACCCCCGAGGAGGTAAGAACGATAACCGGAATATTAATCTCTTTTAAAGTACGCGTCGCATGGATAACCTGCTGTCCTCCCGCATACGGAAGGTTTAGATCGGTGATCACGAGATCTATTTTATCAGCTCTGGTTTCAATAAATTCTATTGCATCCAGACCATTGTCAAAATCGGTTACCTGATATTTGTTGGATTTTAAGAAGTAGGCGAGTGATTTTTGCAGCATCTCATCATCCTCCACAAGCAAAACATTCATAATTGGGGCGTTAACTATGTTTTTCCAATATATTAAAAATCTCCTGGATCTGCCATTTTAATGCTTTCAAATTTGCAGCAGTTTCATTGCTATCTACCGGAATTAATTCCAATTTTTCGAGTTTGTTTAAGGTGGTGGTATCGGCGCCTACAATTCCAAAAGAGGTTTTGAGCTTATGGGCATTGTTGGCTAAATTTTTATAATTCTCAACCTGGAAATCCAATTCCATTTCTTTCAGGATTTCCTGAGATTGTTTTCTAAAAGTATCGATCATTTCTTCCTCAAATTCTTTGTTCCCGCCCGAAAGTTCTTTTAGAATTGCCAGGGACACCTTTGGGAATTTTCTCTCAATTTTTCCTGAAGATTTTTTATTTGAAGAAGCTGTAGTCCATTCATCGATCATAGAAAGCAATTCCTGCCTTTCAAAAGGTTTGCTTAGATAATCGTTCATCCCTACATCCAGGCACTTTTGTCTTTCAGAAACCATAAAGTTAGCAGTAAGGGCAATTACAGGAATTTGCAACTTAAGTTCTTCCCGAATCGCCATAGTTGTTTCATACCCGTTTTTTAAAGGCATTTGTAAATCCATAAAAATAAGATCGTAAATGTTTTCCTCAAGGTATTTTAGCGCTTTTTCACCATCAGCAACAATATCTACTTCATGACCTTTTTCGCTTAAAATAGCTCTTACCAGGCGCTGGTTTAACTCATTATCTTCACAAACAAGAATCCGGACACTGTCGTGATTTTCATGAATTTCAGGCTTTGACTCCATTCCAGGGAGTTTGCTTAGTACTGCAGGTTTATAGGGAATGGTGAAAATAAAATCGGTTCCCTTGCCTACAACACTCTCAACTCTAATTTCGCCCCCTTGTTTTTCTATAAGTTGTTTAGAGATATTTAGTCCCAACCCGGTGCCTCCATAATTACGCGAAGTATTTTCTTCAGCCTGGGTAAAGCGTTTAAAAATAATTTCTATTTTCTCCTCCGGAATTCCAATTCCCGTGTCTGAGACTTTAAATTTTAACTGTACTTTCCCGTTTGTTTTCCTTGAGCTTAGCCTTAGTTTTACATTCCCTTCTGAAGTAAATTTTATAGCATTCCCTATTAAATTGATTAGAATCTGAGAGAGCCGATTTTTATCACCCATTAAAAGTTTTGGAACCCCGGGCTCAATATGAGGGATTAAACCGATTTTCTTTTGATGAGCCTTAAGATGAAGTATTGCAGAAACCTTGGAGACCACCTCTTCTACATCAAAAATCTCTTCTTCGATTTGTAGCAACCCGGCTTCCATCTTAGAAAGGTCCAAAATATCGTTTACAATATACAACAGGGAATCCCCGGCAGTTTTAACCGATTGCAGGTAGTTTATCTTCTGGTCATTACTTTCCTTTTCTAATAAAAGATTTGTAAAACCCAGTACCGCGTGAATGGGGGTCCTTATCTCGTGACTAACATTTGCGATAAAATTATCTTTTTGCTTATTGAGATTTTCGGCAAGTTCCTTAGCATTTTGCAGGGATAATTCGGCTTCAATTTCCCGGGTAATGTCCTGGGAGATCATTACTATTTTAACCAGCTTATTTTCTAAATTATGGATAGGATTATAAGTTGCCTGCAAATAAAATTCTTCCCCATTCTTATGTATTCTTCTTAATCTACCAGTCCTGAATTTACCTCTTTTGAGAGTTGCCCATAATTTACTGTTTTCAGTCAAATCTTCAAAAGGAATTAATATTTCGTATTGTCTACCCAAAAGCTCTCCCTCTTTATAGCCCGAAATTTCTTCAAAATTATTATTAACTGAAATTATATTGCCATCGGGTGTAAACTCAACCACCCCGCTGGAATTACGAATAGCTCTCATCAAATCCCTGTTTTCAGTCTCTTTTAATTCAAGCTTCTTTTGAGTTTCTGACACTTTCTCCTCCAGAATAGCGTTGAGTTCGGTACCCAAAGCTTTATTCATTTTTCTTGCTTCCATCAAGTGCATCGCTTGCCTGGTAAGCATTTTCAAGGCTTTTCTTTGTTTTTTGGTGAGTTTCTTCGGTTTATCTCCAACCACGCAAACCGTACCAATATTATAACCGTTTTCAGCCTTTAATGGCATTCCCGCATAAAAACGAATGCCGTGCTCTGCTTTCACCTTAGGATTTTCCTTTACCCGTTCATCCAAAAGGGCATCAGAAATCTCCAACAATTCATCCTGTACCACAGTATACTGGCAGAATGTTTCTTCAATTGGCACCTCATCCAAAGGAATCCCAACCTTGGCCTTATACCATTGTCTTTTGTCATCTATCAAAGAGATAATGGCTATGGGCACTTCACAAACAAGCGCGATTAACCCGGCTAATTCATCAAAATCTTTTTCGAAGGGGCTATCCAGGATATTATAGGAAAGTAAGGTCTGGAGTCTTTTAATCTCCTCTTTTTCTTCAAATTCGGTATTGTTCATATAGGGCAGTATGAACCATCAAAGGTATTAAAAAAGAATTCCTTCAATTTATAATACCAATAAGCTTTTACCAATAAAAAAACCCTGCAAACCAAAGCCTGCAGGGTTAAAGTCAAAAAATTCAGTTAATTGACCCTTTTCTTTATTGAGTAACCTTCACATAGTCGATTATAAATTCCCTGGGGAAGATAGAATCGTCTACATCGGGGCCTCCAAAGTTTCCTCCCACTGCCAGGTTCAGTAGCAGATAGAAGGGATGATTGTAAGGATAGGTTTCATCATTCTTTACTTCAGGAGAAAAAGTATAGGTCTTTTCATCGTTGATAAAGAATTCGATCGCATCCTCGCTCCAGTCCATTCTGAACACCTGGAAATCTTCTGTAATTCCGGGAACGGGAGTACTTTTAATATTTTCGGTCTCTCCATGGCTTGCCGGGGTATGCAGGGCATTATGAAGGGTATCCGGCTGGCGGCCTACAAATTCCATAATATCTATCTCTCCCGAAGCAGGCCAGCCTACCTCGCTAATATTGTTTCCTAACATCCAGATCGCCGGCCAGAGCCCGTGACCATCGGGGAGTTTAGCTCGAACCTCAACACTGCCGTACTTAAACTCTACCTTATCCTTAGTATTGATCTTTCCTGAAAAATACTTGTCGCCTTCTTTAACTGCCTTTATGATCAGTTTACCATCTTCAACACGCACATAGTCGCGGCTATAGATCTGGCGTTCGTTATTCCCCCATCCGCAAAGATCGGGACAACCATCGCCTTCTTCGTAGCTCCAATGCTCCATGTCCAGCTCATCACCTTCAAAATGATCTTCAAAAACCACTTCTCTTTCTTTTAAGGTGAATTCAGCTTTCTTAAGATCCCGGGAATTTCCACCGATGAAGATTTCAAAATCTCCGGCTTCCGCTTCCCATTTTTTATTCGCGTTATAGAACTCCAGCATTTCTTCATCTATAGTGAAGTCAACGCTTTTGCTCTCGCCGGGAGCAAGGGTCACTGCCTTAAAGCCTTTAAGCTCTTTCACAGGTCGGGTAGTACTGGCTACAAGATCACGGATATAAAGCTGCACGATTTCCTTACCTTCTACATTTCCTGTGTTAGTAAGTTCTACGCTGGCCTGGATGCTTCCGGTTGCTTCCATTTCTTCTGAAGAAAGGCTAAGCTCGCCGTATTCGAAATCGGTGTAACTAAGTCCGAAACCAAATGGGTAGAGCGCATCATTTCTCTCATCAGTATAAGCAGAATAGGTCACATGCTCCTCACTGGAGGGACGTCCTGTGCTTTTCTGGTTGTAATACAGAGGTTCCTGACCTACCGCTCTTGGAAAAGAAACCGGTAATTTCCCTGACGGATTATATTTTCCGAATAGCACATCGGCGATCGCATTTCCGCTTTCAGTCCCTAATTGCCAGGCCACAGCGATGGCCGGAATGTTCTCTGAAGCCCAGCTGATCTCAAGTGGTCTTCCGTTGATAAGCACCAAAACGATATTCTGATTCACCTTGTAGATCTCCTCCATTAATTCCTGTTGTAATCCGGCCAAACCAATATTCACCTGGCTCCTGCCTTCTCCAGCCTGGAATGCATCTTCTCCAAGGGCCATCACTACAAGATCGGCTTTTTTAGCGGTTCTGATTGCTTTCTTAAATCCTGATCTGTCGGTGGTATTGATCTCCAGGGGCATTAAGAAACTTCTTTCTCCAATTCCCAGGTCTGCGCCTTTCGCATAGTTAATTTTCACATCACTACCGGCAGCATTTTTAATTCCTTCCAAAACCGATACAGCCGAATTGGTTTCTCCCTGTGCTCTCCAGTTTCCTATTGGGGAATCTTTATCGTCGGCCAATGGCCCGATAACCGCAATATTCTTTACTGAAGATTTCAGCGGAAGTAATTCTTTTTCGTTTTTCAGAAGTACGACAGACTTGCGGGCAACATCGCGCGCAACTTCTCTGTGCTCCTCATAAGGAACTTCCTTCTGCAGGTCAGCATTGGAATAACGATAAGGATCGTCGAAAAGTCCCATTTTGAATTTAACTCTCAGCACTCTCCTAACGGCATCATCTATATCTTCCTGACTAACTTTTCCTTCTTCCAATAGTTCCACAAGGCTGGATTCATAGGCTCCACCTTCCATATCCACATCACTACCGGCATTCAAGGCGATTTCTGCAGCATGTTTTTTATCTTTTGCAAAACCGTGGTCTACCATTTCAATTATAGAACCCCAGTCTGAAATCACAAAACCATTCCAGTTCCAATCGCCTTTAAGGATATCCCTTTGCAGTACTTTATGCCCTGTGGCAGGAGTACCGTCAATATCGTTAAATGCGTTCATTACTGTTGCCACTCCGGCCTTGGCCGCAGCTTCAAAGGGAGGCAACAGCGTATTATGAAGTTCGTTCTCTCCTATATGCACTGTATTATAATCACGTCCCGCTTCGGCAAAACCGTAGCCAACAAAATGTTTCGCAGTGGCGGCAATGGTTTTTTCATCGGCCAGGTCATTTCCCTGGTAGCCTTTCACTTTCGCTACGGCTACCTGTGAGGTGAGATAAGTATCTTCACCTGAGCTTTCCATAATTCTACCCCAACGGGCATCACGGGAAATATCAATCATTGGAGAGAAGGTCCAGTTAACACCATCGGCTACAGATTCCAATGCGGCAATCCGGGCCGATTCTTCCATTGCTTCAAGGTCCCAGCTGGCAGTTTCTCCCAGGGGAACAGGAAACATCGTTTTATAGCCATGAATCACATCATAGCCAAACATCATAGGTATTTTAAGGCGGGAATTTTCCATTACCAGCCTTTGTGCTTCCGCGGTGGCTTCTGCCGAAAGTACGTTCAACATAGAGCCTACGCGGCCATTCTTTATATTTTCTTCTTTTTGTTTGTTATCCATTTCAGAAGCCGGACCGGTAAGGTCCCAACTGCCGTTGTATTGCACCAGCTGGCCTACTTTCTCCTCAAGAGTCATTAAGGATAGCACCGAATCAACTTTTGATTCCACATTTTTGACCGAGCTGGGTATTTCTGAGTTTTGTCCCGTAACCATAAGGCTTCCGAAAAGGAAAAGGAACATCAGGGGTATATTTTTCATCTTAAATTATTTTATAGGTTACCTCTTCTGAGAAATTTCCTCTGCGGAAATTTTCAGTTCAGTGCATCCTGAGCCCGGTCCCACCCCCGATTATTCGGGGGTGTCCAGGTTCTTTGGCAACCAGAAAATCTGGCTAATTCTCAAAGTTTATTGAAATACCCTGATGTAATCTACTTCCATTGAAGATTCCGCGAAATCAGGGTCAATTTCGCCTCCAAAAGTTCCTCCCATCGCTACATTCAGGATGAGGAAGAAGTCTTTATTGAAGGGGGAATCAGGATTGTTTTCATAAGTATGATAAACCTCACCGTCTACAAGGAAGATTATATGATCTTCGGTCCATTCTACGGTATAGATATGGAAATCGTCGCTCACACCATCAACCGTAATGGTATTGCCATCGGCATCTCCACCAGATCTACCTTCGTAATGAAGGGTACCATGAATAAGGTCCTGTTCGTTTCCGGCGTGTTCCATAATATCGATCTCTCCGGTTTGCGGCCATCCAACTTCATCAAAATCGGAGCCCAGCATCCAGATCGCGGGCCAGGTCCCTGCGCCTTCCGGCAACTTGGCTCTGGCTTCGATCCTTCCGTAAGTGAATTCAAAATTATCTTTTGTAGTTATTCTTGAAGAAGAATAATCAAAACCTTCAGTGTCTTCAGCCTTGGCGGTAATCACAAGGTTCCCTCCACTTATCACCGCGTTATCTTCGGTGTAGTATTGAGACTCCTGGTTACCCCAGCCGTTATCACCATTTCCGGTCTCGAAGTTCCAAACTGCAGGATCAAGGTCCCCGTCAGTATCGAAATCGGCTTCCCAAAGCAACTCATCGTACTCTGATTCAAATTCCTCTTCGGGTTCTTCGCCTGATTCATCTTCAGACTCTGATGTAATAATAAACCACCAGTCGAATTCTCCATTCCCATCTGTAGATCTAATGACAAGTTCATTAGGTACAGAGCGATCAAATATTTCATATCGGTGATCTCCGCCAATGTAATAACCTATAAAGCCTATTCCGGTAAGGTTAATGGTTTCATTACCTCCTGGCGCAGAGATTGACCAGTTTTCGGTATAATCATCGAATGGAATATTCAGCACATCTGCACCCTCCGTTTCACAATCACAGCTAACTCCTAATTGATCTACCAATGGGTCTCTTCCGAATACAGTACCTGAAGCATCATCATTAGTGATATCGGTAATATGAACAAAAGTTCCATCTTCTTCGAAGATATATCTGTCATCATACATTCCAACTCCGGCTTTTTCATTTGGACCAGCACCATACCATTCCGTAGGTGTATTTCCTCCTACAGGGCCCAGACCAAAGTGACCGGCAGCTTCAGCTTTAATACGCCATTCTTTAGCACCATCTCCAATTAATTTTTCAAGTAGATCGGCCGGTGGCTCATAAGTTACCAACACCTCAACCTCTACGCTTGTAGTACTGGCAGTCCCGCCGGGACCATAGGCTATTATTTTAACATTATGTGTTTGGGTACCGGTTTCGGAAAATGGATGCGTATAAACCCCACTGGCTGTGGTTACCTCAGTTCCATTTTCAAAAATGAATTTATAGGTCATGGCACCCTCAGCTGTTGCAGTAAAGGTTACCTCCCCGCTACCGTCTCCATCAGGCATATCTTCTGATTGCCCAAGGATAGCTGTCTCTACCTGAAGATTGGTAGGAGCAGTGATCTCACCTATATCGTAATCGTCATCGGTACAGGCCATAAAAAAGACCAGCATGAAAACCGAGAGACTTATCTTAAGTATATTTTTCATTTCTAATTATTTTTAATTCGTAAGTTGAATATCATCGTAATAGTAAATTGATCCATCACCCCGTAGTTCTCCAGGAAATTCAAAGAACATGATCACTTTTCCATACTCCTGCGCAGTATCTATTCCCACACTCGAGAAATCGAAGACTAACTCTTCCCATTGGTTTTCCTTAGTGGTCATTACAGATACCTCACTATTAATATTGCTATCAGTATTATTTTCAAGTTTCATCAATACAGGAATCCCGGCTTTAGGAGAATATACTTTCACACTGATTTTCGTAGTAGATGAAAAGTCTATAGGCGCCTCAAGTTCGAGTGTGGCTCCTGCCCAAGGTTGAGAATCAACAGTTTTAGTGAATTTAACCACCGTACTACTAGGGTTTATACCTCCAGGGACGGGATTGGTTTCTATTGCAGTTTCTGCGCCTTCAAAAGGAGTAAGAGCATAGGTCAAAGATGAATTTTCAAAACTTACCGGTAATGTAACGGTAGTTGCATTACTCTCAGAAGAAAAGTAAAGGTTGTCAATATAAAATGTACCACCGGGATCAGTTCCTACATCAAATTTGAACTGAAAAATATCGCTTATATCAAGGCCCTGACTGGTAAATTCAGACAAGGGAATTTCAATACTGTTCCATTGATTTGGAGTTACATCCAAGTTTACACTTTTTTCTCCTGAACCAGAAGAAATAAGGAAGAATGGAATTGAGGAATAATCTCCGGACCAGACATCAATGTGAACAGATTCAAATGCAGTTACATCTATATCCTCACCAATATCAATTCCCTGATAATTTGCATTGCCATATTTAATCGCCGCATTTCCATTTACAGAGACCTCTTCATACGTTGTAGATTGACCCCAATCTGGATAATAGTCAACTCCTGCCGGATCTGAATACTTATCACTAAATATTGACGTTACATTCTCCTCAACGTGAATTGGGGTTGGAGCAGCAATAACAGGCGAAGTTGGTACCTGTACACTGTCATCATAAAAGAATACATTATCAACAAGTACAGTTGTTTCACCCGCAGGTGCTGCTGAATATACTATTTGCGAGATATGTGCTCTGGTGGTTAATCCTGTGAAGTCTTCTAGAGGTATATCTAAAGTCACCCATTCACCTTGTGCAGGATTTTCTATTACCACTTCATGCTCAACATCATCACCACCTCCGTCATAGACACCGTTAGGTCCAAAGTCTACAAGTTTTACTCTGAAGGTTTCTGCATCAAGAGAGAAAATATCAGTACGGAAATGAGTCATGTTGGTTGCATCAATCTGAGTACTTTCAGTTATAACTCCAACATAATTCAAACTAGAATATACCTTGATTTCATTTCCATCAATATCCGTTTCTTCAAGTTCGGCTTCTGACCATTCAGTGATCCACATATCTACTGGGACATCAGTATAAGCATCACTGAATAGTGAAATAACACTTTCAGGTAATTTATTAGGAGTAGGAGCAGGAACTGGTCCACTCATTTCTACAGTTTCTTCATAATCAACAGTTGCTGCACCACCACTTAGGGCTACGACTCGCATATCATAAGTACCAGTTTCTGCATAAGTGTGAGTGACAGTTTCACCGGGCATAAGCGCAGTGGGTTCCTCGTCTTCAGTTTCGCCAAAGTACACATCGAAGCTGGTCGCATAGTCTGCTGAAGCTGAAACAGTAACAGAATACCCATCAGGATCCTTGGTAATAACCACCTCCAGATTTTCAGGTTGACGGAAAGAAACCGTTAGTGGTTGTACTCCGGTTGAAGTTTTTCCGTTTAAATTGGTTCCTGTTACGGCTACTTCATAATCGCCTTCTCCATAAACATGATCTACACTTTCTCCCGGCCTGATCTCAGAAGCTGCTTCACTTCCATCTCCAAAATCAATGCTGAACATATTAGCGCTTTCCCCCGTTGGGGTAATGCTTACAAGGCCTGAATTATCCTGGGTTATCTGGAAAATAGCTCCTAAATTGGCCGGTTCCTGGATCTGGTTTAGGTCAACCAGGGAATCGTCATCACTCTCACAGCTTATAAATGGTAGCGTGAGCAGTAAAGCAAAAATTATTTTATAGTATTTTTTCATAATCTTTATTTTTTAGTATCCGGGGTTTTGCTCCCAGTTACCCTGAGAAAATTCTATTTCTTCTAGCGGAATAGGGAATACTTCGTTTTTCCCTGAAGTAAAGCCGTCTATGTTGGCTGCTGCTCTTCCGGTTCTTACCAGGTCGAAGAAACGGTGTCCTTCTCCTACTAATTCTTTTCTTCTTTCCTGGAAGATGATTTCAGTAAGTGCATCCCCTGAATTTTCCACTTCCCTTAAACCTGCTCTTTCGCGAACCTCATTCAGGTAGTCTTGCGCAAGCTGGTCATTGATGTTACCTCGGTTAAGAGCCTCGGCAGCCATTAGCAATACATCAGCATAGCGAATCGCGCGATAATTATTGGGTTGGGTAAGGTTTGCATCTCCCATATTGTCATTTTTGCGCGGAAGATATTTCCTGTTGAAATATCCGGTATGTTTGTAACCTTCCCCATATGAAGCTCCGGTTTCAGCAGCCCAGGCTTCTATATCCAGGATTGATAGGTCTCTCCTGATATCATCATCAGAGAACATATCATAAGCTTCCTGGGTAGGAACATTAAAACTAAAGCCTGACTCAAACAAAGGTCCACTATAGTTTCTAATTCCCTGGAATCCTACAGCTACGTTTCCTTCGCTACACTGAAGACATTCAAAGCCTGCGCCTTCTTCTCCGGTATATTGAACTTCAAAGACAGATTCTTCGTTATTTTCGCCTTCTTGTTCAAAAAGAATATCAAAATCTGAAAGTGCATAAGGACCGTTATCGATCAATGTGGTTAGCACATTTGCAGCGTCATCAAATTCTTCCTGGAACAGGTGTACTTTTCCTTTCAGGGCCATAGCAGCACCTTTAGTTGCACGCCCTGTTTCCGGTGCGGTGTAGTCAAGATTATCTATAGCAAATTGAAGATCAGATTCAATCTGGTTATAAACATCTTCTCTTGAAGCCCTTGGGATAGTTTGCTCATCACCAAGTACAAAACGCTCATCCCCTTTGATAGGAATAGGACCAAACCATTTCATCAGTTCAAAAGTAAAATAGGCTCTCAGGAACCTGGTTTCAGCTATGATAGTTTCCTTACCTTCAAAATCGGTTTTATCCTGAAATTCCAGGATATAGTTGGCACGTTGCACTCCGGCAAAGTTCCAGTCCCACACATCATCCAGGTTATCGTTAATTGGGGTGTGTGACATTTCATCTACCTGTTGAAAACCGATAACATCGGTAGCGCTCTCTCCCCCACTTAGGGTATTATCTGAAGCGATCTCGCCCAGAAGCACATTTACATAAGTGGATTGAAGGATATCATAAACACCGATAAGAGCGTTATAATAATCATCTTCAGAATTGAAATAATTCTCCGAGTCTATAGTATACTCCTCGGTCTTATCCAGGTAATCCTCGCTACAGCCGGTGAATGTGATCACAGCCAGCAGCAGAAGAACGGATTTAATTTTTAAACTATATATTTTCATCGCTCAGTATTTTAGAATTTTAAGTTTAGTCCGGCCATATAAATACGCGGTACAGGGTAGAAACCAAAATCGATTCCTCCACCGATAGGCTCGCCGGTTGATGCAGCAGGATCAAATCCCTTGTAATCAGTAAAAGTATACAGGTTATTTACCGCTGCATAAAATCTCAATGATTGGATACCTACAGAAGAAACCAAGGTTTCAGGAAGGGTATATCCCAGCTGTATGTTCTGGATTCTCGCATAAGAAGCATCCTCCACGTAAAATTCTGAAAGCACTCTGTTCGAGGTTGCCCCGGAAGTAAGCCTTGGAACAGTAGTACTGGTCCCTTCGCCTCTCCATCGATCCATCACATAAGCGTGACGGTTTACGTTTGGCTGACTTCTTTCATAGTTTCTTACCATATCATTCCCTAAAGAAGCATAGGTATAAGCCGTGAAATCGAAATTCTTATAATTTACATTTATGTTTATTCCCATAGTAGCATCCGGAATAGGATCTCCAATATTGGTTCGGTCATCGGGAGTGATTTCCCCGTCTCCATCCAGGTCTACATATCTCAGGTCACCGGGAGCGGCATCAGCACCAAGTTCCTTTTGAGAAGGATGTGCATCCACCTCAGCCTGGTTCTGGAAGATCCCATCGGTTTTGTAACCATAGAAATATCCCATTGGGAAACCGGGCTCAAAACGCGAAGGCTGTGGCTGCCCTACTCCAAACTGTCCTCCGGGAATGAAATCAACCCCGTTTATAGCGGTTACCTCATTCTTAAGGAAAGTAGCATTATAGCTCAAATTAAAGTTGAAGTCGTCACTTACATAATTGCGGTATTTGATGGCGAATTCCAAACCTTCATTTCGGGTGGTACCGGCATTAATGGTTGGCGAACCGGAACCCGGAGCTCCACCTCCATGAATTCCTGATACAGGTATTCCTGAAACCAAAAGATCTTTACGGTCTTCCCTGAAGATATCGGCCTCGATCTCTACCTGGCCATCCCATAAACGAAGATCCATCCCGATGTTGGTTTTTTCAGATTCCTCCCAGCCGGAAAGCGGGTTGGCTATCCTACCCATTGCTGTTCCGTTAACAAGGTTTCCGTCAAGAACATAAGTGGCCTCCCCATCAAGGAGCGAACGATAAAACTCGGCGCCTCCTGCTTCATCATTACCAAGAACCCCAAAACTTCCTCTTAATTTCAAGAAAGAGATCACTTCAGAGTTTGCAAGGAAATCTTCCTCTGAAAGGATCCATCCTGCGGTGAATGATGGGAAAGTACCCACCCGGTTTTGAGTACTGAATCTTGTAGAAGAATCTCTACGAAGCATCCCTGATACCAGGTATTTTCCCTGATAGTCATATTGTAATCTTCCGAAAAAAGAAAGCTTACGGATATCATATTTATAGGACCCGTTGTTGATCCCGTCATTGGTACCTGTTGTTAGGCTGATATCGGCAAATTCCCAGGAATTATTTGGTACATCAAAGCCGGTAGCAAACAGGCCGTCACCCCAGTCACGAATAACCGTCATCCCCGCTGTAGCGGTAATATGATGCGTCTCATCAAAGGTGTTGTCGTAAGTACCAAAAAGGTCATAGGTATAAGAGTTATCATTGATCCTGTTCTGGTTTACCGTACTTCTGGGTACATTAAACACCTTCCCTGATCCGTACTCTACTATGGGCGAAAAATCTTTTCCTTTGCTGTTGCTAAGATTGTAACCGATACGGGAAGTAAAAGTTAACTCTTCAATTGGGGTGTACTCCAGACTGAATGACCCGTTAAATTTATTAAGGTTATAATCATTAAAGGTATTTTCTATTTGAGAAAGCGGGTTGATAATTTCATTCCCTAATCTTCCATCAAGGTCCTCCTCGTCTATCGCAAAAGTTGGCGCCATATTCAGGGCATTAAACAATACCGAGCCAAGTCCGTTCTCGTTGATCGAACGGCGATCTATACTGGTATAAATAGAGTTGGCTTGTAATTTGAACTCATCAGTGATATCAATTCCTAAATTGAACCTGGCAGTATTTCGTTGGAAATCAGATTTATCTCCTCCAATAATCCCCTCCTGGTTTAGGTGAGAGGCACCTACTGAATAAGTTACTCTTTCAGAACCTCCACTAAGAGTTAGGTTGTGATTAATAATTGGTGCGGTCTCAAATACTGCATCCTGGAAATCGGTGCCTTCTCCTAACTCACTAACATCCGGATAAGGAATTTCCTGCCCGTTATTGGCATAGCTTTCATTTAAAAGCAAAGCATATTCAGTGGCATTCAAAAGTGGTAGCTGGCGGGAAGTTTCCTGCATTCCTACATAAGAATCATATTGTATGGTAGGAGCCATATCTTTCTTTCCTCCTTTTGTGGTGATAAGTACCACCCCGTTCGCACCGGCAATACCGTATATGGCGGCCTGCGCATCCTTTAGGATAGAGATAGATTCCACATCATTAGGGTTTAGGGTTCCAAGATCTCCCTGGTACCCGTCAATAAGTACCAATGGCCCGTTAACACTATTGGAGGCAACCCCCCGAATGTTGATGTTGATCCCGGCTCCGGGAGCACCTGAAGACGGAGTTACATTCACCCCTGCTGCAGTACCCTGCAAGGCCTGCTCCAACCTGATAGGCTTCATTTCTTCAATGGTCTCACTGGAAACTACAGAAACAGCTCCGGTGATATCCTTTCGCTGCTGAGTTCCGTATCCGATCACCACCACCTCTTCCAGTGCTGCTGAATCAGAATTAAGAACGATATTAAGGAACGATTCTCCCTCAACGGGAACTTCCTTCGTTTCAAAACCTACATAAGATAAAACAAGTACGTTTTCTTCGCTAACCCCGCTAATGGAAAAATTACCATCAAAATCGGTAGTAGTTCCCCGGGTTTCTCCTTTTACAAGTACATTAACCCCTAATAGCGGCATTCCATTCTCATCAGTCACATTACCTTCTACTGTAAAGGTCTGTGCCTGCATCGAGAAAACTCCGCCGAATAGGAGCAGTATTGAAAATAAAAATTTCTTCATTGGAATAAATATTTGAATTTGTTACTGCAATCTATTAAAGAATTGTTAAGAAGAACAAAAACTCACCTTTACAAAAAGTATACACATCAAAATACAGGCTGTATTATTACGGAATTTGCAAAGAAAAGGGGATAAATTTCCCAATAACAGGGCTTGTACAAAGAACCACAGGGAGGGAACTTAAATGTAACATTAACAGATGTTTGCAGCCTGTGTAGAGTTGATGTAGAGTTTTTTTAGGGTGATGTAAAGCTTTATACCTCCAAAATATAGTCAGTTAAATTCACTTCACGGGGCAAATCCATCTTTTTTCGCAAACGATATCGTTTAATCTCTACACTTTTTACCGAAATATTAAGAAGTGGCGCAATTTCCTTAGAGCTTAAATTAAGGCGCAGGTAGGCACAAAGTTTAAGATCGTTACTGGTAAGATCAGGATGCTTCGCTTTCATCTTCTTGAAGAAGTCTTTATCAGCATTGCTGAAGGCTTTCTTGAAGAACTTCCAGTTATCCTCTTCACTAATCTCTTTATCGATGGTCTTCACTACCGAGCGAACCTGTGCCGATTGTTCTGCATCTTTTAAGCGGTCCTTTACGATATTGAGGAACTCATTCTTTTTAATAAGGCTCATAGTAGAAACGGCCAGTTCCTTATTCTTACTGGTCATATTCTGTTCGAGCTCCCTGTTCTTGAGCTTTATGATCTCCTGTTCGGCTTCGAGATTCTTCATTCTAAGGGCTTTTTCGCTTTCCTCCACGAACTTTTCATGCCTGCGTTTATAGATCTTATGTACCGCAAATAGCAGGGCGGCAAAAAGAAGCAGATAGACAATAAGCGCGGTGTAACTCAAATACCAGGGACGGGCAATGCTGAATTCATAGGCTGCAGATGGCCCGATCTTATCTCCTATCCTGGCCCTTACTTCAAATTCGTACTCCCCGAAGGGCAGGTTCTTAAATTCGGCGTTGGGAATTTCACTCCAGGGACTCCATAAGGTGGTAAAGCCGGAAAGACGATAGCTGTACTCCGGGGTGAGAAATTTCTTGTATTCCGGTATACTGAAATTAAAAATGATATTGTTGGTCTTGTAATGAAAAGGCTCTTCCTCATTCAAGCTAAGGCGTTGCGGTTCTTCATCCAGTGCAGCGTTGTAAACGCTGTTTATACGCGGCTGATAATCTCCCGGTTCAAAATCAGAATTCTCCAGCTTCATATAACCGTTTGCGATCCCCAGAAGACGGGTTCCGTTGTTCAGGGCGGTGATATTCTCATAACCCGGGGTGATGTTCTGTAGCTCTTCCGAGAGATAAATGGAGTTAAGCTTAAAGCCCGAGCTTAACGGGTCGGGATTGATATTCAGCAGCGCATTGTGAGAAAAAGCCCATAACCCGTCCCCGTCTTCCCGCACGAATTTTCCTGAAATCCGCTTTTCATCACTTAGGATTTCAGCCAGGTTATTTTCAGCGGTAAAGGAATCTTCCGTGGGGAGATATTTAAAAACGTTTTCTTTGGTGGCGAAATACAATTCATTCCTGAAATTAAAAAGACTGGAGGTAATTCCCGATACGCTCTCAAAAGGATAATTCTGAATCTCCTCAAAACCATCTAAGGCCTCGTTTAATCTTAGTCTGAAAACCCCTTTATGCTCATTCCCTACCCAGATATTTCCGTTTTCTTCAGAAACGATAAATTTTGAAGAATGCGGAAAGCCTTCCAGCATAGGTAATTCCTCAAAGCTGTTACCGTCACGTTTCAGCAGGCTTAAGCCATTGTAATGCCCTTGAATATAATATCCGGGATGACTTTTAAGCTCGAGGACGAGCCAGGTCCCAAAGCGCTCAGCGATATGCTCTTTTTGAATACCTTCAACAACTGAAGTCCCGGTATTGTGCCCACAAAATAAAACCCCGTCAATAAAATTGAGATTCCAGACCTGCCCGTTACTGCCTTCGATAAATTTAAATTCCTCTTCGCCGTTTTTACGGTAATAGAGGCCCTGGTTGGTTCCAAGATATAAATATTCCGAATTCTCGAAGGAGGTATAAACAGTCCCTATTTTACCGTAGAGGTCCTGATATATTTTAAAAGGGGAATCCAGATTTATTACATTAAGCCCATTATCCAGTGCGGCCCAGATATTATTATTCCGGTCTTCAAAAAGTCTTAACACCGTATTATTAAGAAAGCCGTTCTCCTGATTGAAATGATGAAGGATTTCCCCCTCTTCATTCACGTGAAAGATCCCGTCTTCAACCGTCCCCAGTAGCATTGCCCTATCTACCTGCAGAGCCGAAAAAATACTTCTTCCCCTAAGTTGCCTGCTTAATTCCTGCTGGTATTGTTCCAGTTTTTCCTGATCCCATCTGTAAAACCGAGCGTCCCGACTAATCAGCACCAGCTCATTTTCATCTTTGAAGACTTCAATCAATTCTACGTCCCCCATACTTTCCGTGGGAATTACCAACTCAGGTTCCCCGTTCTTTATACTATATAATCCGCCCTGGGCCACCTGGTAATAGATCTCTCCCTCCGTCTCAAACAGGTTTATCACCACCTCGTCGGGCACGGGAAATTCAGAAAGTTTTTCCTTTTGAATATCATAAAGATAAAGTCCTTCAAAACTGTGAAAGATCACGGTTTCTCCCACATTTTCAATATGCCAGAACTGCTGTCCATCTCTTAGTTCTCCGGGGAATTGTGGCACCAGGCTGGTATATTGAAGTACGCCTTCTTCATCGCGCTTCCAGAATCCAAGTTCCTTGTAGGCTCCGGTAAATATAAGCTCCCCTACCACCTTAACCGATCTCACCACGCTTTCATTCGGAACAGGATAGAGTTTCCATTCAGCTCCGTTATACTCAAGCAGACCGGCACTGTTAGCCACATAAATATTATCGTTGGCAGCCTGGGATATCATCCAGTTCTGGTTTCCCCCGCCATAGAGGTTGGAATTAAAATTTATTACAGGGGGCAATTCCTGCGCAGAAATCACAGCAGAAAACATTATAAAAAACAGAAGGAATAATAATCGCAAGAGACAAAATTTTCAGGCTAAGTTAATGAAAAGAGACAAAAGATTAAGAGGCAAAAGAGAAGAGAGAAAAGAAAAGAGAAGAGAAGAGACCAGAGCCTGGAGACCCGTCTAATGACTAAAGTCTAAATACTAACAGAAGAAAAGCCCGCCCCTCGCTAAAGTGTTTTGAGACAGGCAGGCTCTATGAAATGATTACCCTTGCAAGTAAGGGGAAAGTTTCCTGTTTTCATACTGGGGCTTTCCTGTATTTTAGGTAACCCCATTAATCCGGCTCAAAATTCATAATCTTCTGTTATAAGCGCCGTGTCGTTTACCAGACTCGACATAAATTCTTAATTTTAGCCGAAATAAAAACATAGCTTATAAATGTCAGGAATTTCTCAGGAGAAAGCAGATCAAGAATTAAAGAAGAGACAAAAATCCTTTTCCCGAACAAAACTGAAGCAGCTTTTTAAGGAAAAGAATTCTTTGTTCTCCAAATTTCTTAACATCGGAAACCTTAACGAATATTACCGGGATTTCGTCGATTTGTTCTCTCTGCTGCAGGATTGGTATAAAGGCAGGTACAAAGACGTTCCATGGCTGGTGATCTCTTCGGTAGGAGGAGCTCTTGTATATGTACTTTCTCCCATAGACCTCATCCCCGATTTTCTGCCCTTTGTAGGTTATCTGGACGATGCTGCTGTCTTTGCTGCCCTGCTGAAATATGTTAGAACCGACTTAAGAAAGTACCGCGATTGGAAATACGATGAAGATCGCTCTCCTGTGGTGAATGATTAATCCGTTTTTCTGCTTCAAGGCATAAGCCAGGCCTCTTGCAATCCCAAAAACCGACAAAAATCTATGTATCATCATTTTGATGACACATGTCATTTTTTATCTGGAGATGGAGTCTTAAATTATAGCTATAATTTTATAGTATCCTATTCAAATCTCAGGGAGAATGACAATGCAAGCCATGACCACAAATGAAAGTATTAAGTTGCTTTCTGAAAATTATATTGGCCGTCTTGGATATTTATCGAAAGCCAGGCCGGAGATAATTCCCATTACCTATTATTTCGATCCTGAACACAAGGCGATTCTAACTTATTCCGGACCTGGAAATAAAATTGATGCTATGCGAAAAAATCCTCTGGTCTCTTTTCAGGTGGATGAGATCACTGATTTAGAAAAATGGAAATCGGTTTTACTATTTGGAAGTTTTGAGGAATTAGAGGGAATTGACGCCAAATATATGCTCCATCAATTTTCAGAAGGAGTGAAAAAATTATTAGAAAATAAAGAGAAAACCACTCCCGATTTCATCCGGGAATTTTCCAGTAAAATAAATAGTCCGGATACTCCTATTATTTATCGGATTAATATTGATGAGATCATTGGACGTCAAAGAGCCTAGAATAAAAAGGCATTAGTTTATTTTATTTAGGCATATAATTCATGTCATTCTTCAGCCGGGTTCCCTTATAGCACCACTTTAACAAATTATAATTTTTTATTATCTTTAACAGGGCTAATCCACTTAGCCCGAATAAAAAGAAACAAAAATTTGATATAAAAATAACAAAACAGGACCAGGATCATATTTTAAGTGATTTCCCGGTTCTATTTTTACCTCGTAATAAACTGCGGAAATATGGCCGGACCTGTAAAGAAAAGGAGCTTCCTTCATAGGCTGCTTCCTCCCCCCAAATGGAGATTGGTTGCTACTCTCATCCTCGGAGCATTTTTTGGTCTCGGATTTTATATCTTAAAACTCAGTAATGCAGCTTCATACTTATCTGATGATCCTAAAGCCTGTATTAACTGCCACGTAATGACACCTCAATATCTTACCTGGAATAAAAGCTCCCACCGGGAAGTAGCCAGTTGTAACGATTGCCATGTGCCGCAGGATAATGTGTTCAACCAATATTACTTCAAAGCGATGGACGGGCTGTACCATTCTGCCGTTTTCACTATGCGGGCAGAACCCGAAGTGATCGTAGCCCGGGAAGCTTCTGCTGAAGTTATTCAGAATAATTGTATTCGCTGTCACGATACCCGTGTCACAGACGCCAAATTACTTGCCACTATAGACGATCACGAATTCCACAGAACAGATAGAACCTGCTGGGAATGTCACAAGGAAGTGCCGCATGGCAAGGTGAAAAGTCTTTCTTCCGTAGGTCATCAAATTGAACCAATACCCGTACATATTCCGGAAAAGAGAGATATTATCCCCGAATGGTTGAGATCTTACATTACCGATGAAGAAAAAGGAGACACTATAACCGAACCTGTACCATAAATCTAAACCCAATTGATCGAAAATAAGTACTAGCCACTAACCTATATACCAATGAGAAACTGGATAATTTTAATTGTAACGATCATAGCAGTCTTTCTGCTGGCACTGCTTGCCAATTCAATAATTGACCGGAAGGCAGAAGCCCGGTTTGCCTATCAACCTAAGGTGGAAATAGAAGGAATAGAGCCCAGGGATTCTGTTTGGGGCCTTAATTACCCAAGGCAATATCAGTCTTACCGCAAAACAGCCGATACTACCTTCAAAGGACTTTACAGTACCAGCGGATTTGCTGATGTGCTGGACGACCAGCCGGAACTGGTCATCCTTTGGGCAGGATACGGCTTCAGTAAAGATTACAATCAACCCCGCGGCCACGCTCATGCAATAACAGACATTCAGCGCACCGCAAGGGTGGGATCTCCCTGGGAAAAAGGGGACGGACCAATGCCGAGTACCTGCTGGACATGTAAGAGTACCGACGTGCCCAGATTGATGAGTGAAATAGGAGTGACCGAATTCTACAGTCAGAAATTTTCAGATTTTGGTAGTGAGATGATCAATCCAATTGGCTGTGCCGATTGTCACGACCCGAAAACCATGAACCTGACTATCACCCGCCCGGCCCTTGTGGAAGCCTTTGAGGCTATGGGCAAAGTGATTGGCGATGCCTCTCACCAGGAAATGCGATCGCTGGTTTGTGCGCAGTGTCACGTAGAATACTATTTTGCCAAGGATCTTCCGGGCAAAGAAGATGCGGCTTATCTCACCTTCCCATGGGAAGACGGTTTAACCGTGGAATCTATGGAAGAATATTATGATAATATTGACTTTGCCGACTGGGTGCACCCCTTGAGCAAAACCCCGATGATAAAAGCCCAGCACCCGGATTACGAAATTTTCTCTATGGGCGTACACGCTAAAAGAGGAGTTTCCTGTGCAGATTGCCACATGCCTTATAAGACCGAAGGCGGACAAAAATTCACCGATCACCACATTGGGTCCCCTTTATCGAATGTTGAAAACTCCTGCTTTGTGTGTCACAGGGAGAAAAAAGAAGATCTGGTATCGGATGTTTATGAGCGCCAACGCAAGATCAAAGAAGGAACAGGCTATTTGCAAAAGGAGCTGGCCAAGGCACATATTGAGGCCAAAAAAGCCTGGGACCTCGGCGCTACCGAAGCACAGATGGAAGATATCCTAACAGGAATAAGACATGCGCAATGGCGCTGGGATTTCTCTGTTGCCTCCCACGGGGCCGCTTTTCACGCTCCGCTGGAAACCAGCAGGATTGTAACCTCGGCTACCGGGAAGATCCAGGAAACCCGTATTGAGTTAGTACGCCTTCTGGCCTCCCTTGGTCATAATGAGCCGGTTGAAATGCCTGATTTCGATAGTAAGGAATACCTACAGGAATATATTGGTTTGGATATGCCTGCGGAAGTCCAGAATAAACAGCGATATATTGAAGAGGTTGTTCCCCAATGGCTAAAAGAAGGTAAAGTAAGAGAAGCAGCAACTTTGCCGGGAGGAAAAACTTCAGAAGAATAAAATCCAAACGCCTGCCAGCCTGAATTACTGCTGGCAGGCATAAAAACTCCCGGAAATTATCGGGGTTCATTAACACAAAGTGAGTAAATAAAATTCCATTGATGAAAATAACAGGGATTACAAGCCTGATACTTATTCTTTCCTTTTCCTTTACAACTAATGTACATGCTCAATTTAATGTAGATGGGCAAATTGTGCAAAGAGGCGAGTATCGACACGGCTACGGAAAACTTATTGAAGAAAACCAGGAAGCCGCCGCCTTCATAGCTCAGCGGGCACGTATAAATGTGCAATATGAAATGGAGCGGTTTAAATTTTATGTTAGTGTGCAGGATGTTCGCACCTGGGGAAACACCCCGCAGGTAAAGCTCACCGACAATTTTCTATCTCTGCATGAGGCCTGGGCTGAAACTTTTCTTTCAGATAATTTCAGTATAAAACTGGGACGCCAGGAACTCAATTATGACAATTTCCGGTTTCTGGGCAACCTGGACTGGGCATTGCAGGGTCGGGCACACGATTTTGCACTTTTAAAATATGAAAAGGGAACTGCAAAATTACACGCGGGGGCTGGTTACAACCAGGATACCCAAGGCCTAAGTGGAAATTTCTTCAGCACGCCCAATCAATATAAAGTGGCTCATTTCCTCAGATATGAGAACAGGCTTGGAGACTTTGATTTCTCTTTGCTTTTCTGGAATAATGGATTACAGTATTCTGAAAGCGAGAATAATGACGAAATAATTGATACCGGAATTCATTATCGCCAAACCATTGGTCTTCCTGCTCTAAAATATCAGCTGGGCAACACCGGTTTATCGGGCTTTTATTATCATCAGTTCGGGAAAGACCTGCAGGGAAGGGATGTCAGTGCTTTTGATGCCAGCGCCCAGATCACGCAAAATTTCCCCATAGATTCAGAAAAAGGACAAAGCCTTAAGTTAACCCTGGGAATGGAATTGCTTAGCGGAACAGATCCTGATAACAACGCAGAAAACAACTCCTTTTCTCCCCATTATGGTACTAACCACGCTCATAACGGATATATGGATATGTTTTATGTAGGCGGAAGACACGAGAATTCTATAGGTTTAAGAGACCTGTTTCTAAGGATGAGATATGATATGAACAAGAAGTTATTTATGTCTCTAAACACTCATTCCTTCAACAGCTTTACCCCCTATTCCGACAATGAAGATGTTCACCTTGGCTATGAAACAGATCTTGCCCTGGGATTTATTCTGAACAGGTCGGTTTCCTTACAGGCGGGATACAGCCAGTTCTTTCAAAAGGACAGCATGGAAAATTTACAGAATGTACAGAATCCCGCAGGAGTCCAAAACTGGGGATACCTCATGATGATATATCGGCCAACGATGAAAAACCGGTTTATAGGGCTGCTGTTCTAAAAGGATAAATAATTAGTTAATTAAGATTGTTATGAAATTACTGAAGTTGCTGTTGTCTACAAAGATCTCTCTCGTGCTTATTATAATTTTTGCGGTTTCCATGGGAGTAGCCACTTTTGTCGAAAATGATTACGGCACAGCTGTAGCGAGAGAGGCGGTTTATGAAGCCTGGTGGTTTGAAGTTATACTGATATGGCTGGCAGTGAATTTCGTTTCCCATATTCAAAAATACAAGCTGTTTTCCGCAAAGCGCTGGCCGGTTGGCCTCTTTCACATCGCCTTTGTGATCATGATAATCGGGGCCGGGGTAACCAGGTATTTTGGAGAAGAAGGAGTTATTCACATCAGAGAGGGTGAGGTAAAACATTCATTTTTTTCCGCAGGTCATTTTCTTCAGATAACTGAAGCAGGACAGGATAAAAATCTTCGTTACGAAAAGCCGATGGAATTAAGCTCCTACAAATTTGAGCCACAAACCATAGTCGCCAATCTGGGCAAGCGTTCATTTATTGTTTCTCTTGAAGAATATATCCAGGGAGCTCATAAAGAATACAAACCCGGAAAGGATACCCTTATTGACATGGCCCTGGCCCTGGGCGGAGAAAGGGAAGACCATATGCTTAGCAAAGGAGAAGATCTGCCTATGGGTAATCTGGCACTCTCAACCAGCAAAGATGGAAAAGGAGATATTCGCATCTTTAAAGAGGATAGTCTCTGGATGGTGCAGAGCAACAGGGATATGCACATTATAGAGATGACCAGTCAGAAAATGGGGACGCTCAGGGCTGGAGAAACCCGGCCTTTGCAAATGAGAAACCTTTACCAGGTGGATTCGGCGGCATTTCTTATCAAAGGAATACACGAAGGAAAAAAGATCGTATACCACGCCGATGATCATGGTGGGACGGCGACCGAGGAAACCGATGTCCTGAAAATCAAGGTAACCGACGACAGCGGAAATGAGGTTTTAAATACCTTTACTCCCCTGGTAAGCCGGGATCCTCAGAAACATGTTTTTTTCGTTGATGATGAAAAGTACACCCTGGCCTATGGCCCCCGGGAAGAGATGCTGCCCTTCGCTCTTCAGTTAAGGGATTTTGAGCTGGAACGTTATCCCGGAAGTGAAAGTCCGGCAAGTTATGCCAGCGAAGTTCAGGTTATAGACCACGACAACAGTTTTCCGTACAGGATCTATATGAACAATGTGCTGGATTATAAAGGATACCGCTTCTACCAGGCTTCTTACGACACCGATGAAGAAGGCACGATCTTATCTGTAAGCCAGGATCGACCGGGCACATATATCACGTATTTCTCTTATACCCTGCTCACTATTGGAATGTTTTTCACCTTTTTCGTTAAAGGAAGTCGCTTCAGTTTATTAAACAGGCGTTTAAAAGCACAATCGGAAGCCGAGGCCAGAAAATCTTCTAAGGCAGGCGTAAAAAACAAAGAGAAATGGGTAGCCGATTCAGAAATAAGAAAATCTAAAGTCTTTATCCCCAGAACTACGCTTTTAACTATACTTCTTATCCTCCTCTTTTTTATCTTCGGAATACAGGCCTACGCCCAGGAAGACCTTCCTGATGTGAGGCATACTGTTGTCCCTGTAGACCACGCTGAAGCCTATGGAGGTTTGGTGGTGCAGGATCTTGACGGAAGGATGAAACCCCTAAACACCCTGGCCAATGAAATCACCAGAAAACTCAGTGGCCGCTCCAGCATAAACGTAGCGCAAGACGAGGAAGATATCGAATTAACAGCGGAACAATTTCTGCTGGCGATGCAGCTGGACCCTAAAGCTTTCAGTGATTTGCCTCTTATCAAGGTTGATCCTGAAAAAGCCGGAATGATCTTTAAGACTTTGGAGAAAGACCCGGTAAACAAACTGAGTTTTAAAGGACTAATCGATCCTGATGGCAAGTATTTGCTTCAGGAAATTGTAGAAGAAGCTAACCGACTTAAACCTGCAGAGAGAAACGAGGCTCATAAGGAACTTCTAAAAGTAGATGAGCGCTTCAATATTTTCTATGCCATTCTTCGGGGGGATTTCCTTAAAATGTTTCCGAAGAAGGAAGACAACAATAATACCTGGTATACCACCAATCAACATAGCAAGTTTAACGAGGAAGACGCCCATTTTGTAAAAAACGTAAGCCCTCTTTACCTGTCAGCTCTGGGCAAAGGCTTTGTTTCCGGTGATTACAATGAAGCTTACGAAGTGCTATCTTATATACGCCTCTTCCAGGAAAAGGCAGGATCGGCGGTATATCCCGAAGATAAACTATTGGCTGCAGAATTATTTTATAACGAATTGAATTTAGGAAACCGCCTTTTTGGCTTTTTCTGGATCCTGGGAGCATTAATGCTCATCCTGGCCATCATTAAACTCTTCAAACAATACAAATGGGTAACAATTTCCTGGAATACAGGGCTGGTTTTCGCCTGGCTGGGACTGGTGCTTTTCACCTTTCACCTCGGACTCCGCTGGTATATTGCAGGTCGGGCTCCCTGGAGCGACGGCTTCGAGATGCTTGTTTTTGTAGCCTGGTGTATCTTGTTATTCGGATTGCTATTCGAGAAAAAATCTCATTTCACGGTGCCATTAGGGATTCTGTTTTCGGGAACCCTGCTGTTCGTCGCCTTTCTCGACTGGCTTAACCCGGAGATCACCAACCTGATGCCGGTATTACATTCCTATTGGCTAAAAATTCACGTAGCGATCATTGTGAGTGGATACGCACCACTTGCCCTGGCCGCTTTGCTGGCGCTGCTAAGCCTTTTGCTGCTCATTTTCAAACCCGTAACACCTTCCTCTAAATGGTGGAAGAGTATGCAGGAATTGAGCATGGTTAATGAGATGTCTATCACCATTGGTTTATTCCTGCTGGCCGTGGGCACCTTCCTGGGAGGCGTTTGGGCAAACGAAAGCTGGGGCCGCTATTGGGCCTGGGACCCTAAAGAAACCTGGGCGCTCATTTCCATAATGGTTTACGCCTTTGTACTGCACTTAAGGCTCATCCCGAAATTAAAGAATTCGCTCGTGCTCAATGTGGCAAGTTTATGGGCTTTTTCCTCTATAATCATGACTTCCTTTGGAGTTAATTATTACCTCTCAGGTCTGCATTCCTATGCTTCCGGAGATCCGGTGCCAATTCCGGGCTGGGTTTACTGGATGGTTGCAGCCTTGATGGTAATTACGGTGCTGGCTATTTTCCGTTACCGGAAATTATCAAAAAAGGAACGGAAGGATTTATTGGCAGTTTAGAACGGCGGGAATTTTAAATGCTTTATTCGAAACTAATGTATCAAAGACCCAATGAATAAAAGGGCTGAAAAAATACCAAACTTTAAACCCTTAACAATGAATATTTAAAGCCTACCCAACAACCTGGTTCGGGCTTTATCAAGAAGCTCCACGGCCTTATCCACGTGTTCGATCTTAGTTCGGAAGGCCAGCAGGGCCATTCTGATCACGAAGCGACCGTTGATATTAGTAGAGCTAAAGAAAACCGTACCGTCATTATGGATCTCTTTCAGCAGCTTTTTATTGAAGTCGGTTTCGTTTTCTGAAACCGGCCACCAGAAGTAGCTTACCGAAAGGTCGGGTTCAGGGCCAAGCGCGAAACCTTTTTCTTTCAATCGTTCCCTGAAATAGGCAGTGAGCAATAACTTTTCTTCCAGACAGGCCACAAAAGGCTTTATCCCGTGCAGTTGCAGAGGCAACCAGAGACGCATTGCCCGGAAGTGTTTGGTAAGTTCCGGAGAGACGTCGGCGGGATTTATCTCTGAATCATTTTCAAGGGCGTCCTGCATATAATTTGCGCTGCGATGATGAGAATGAAAAACCGCGTCCCTGTCTTTTACCAGAACCGCTCCTAGTCCGAAAGGGAGAAATAGTCCTTTATGCGGATCTACGGCCAGGGAATCTGCCTTTTCTATACCTTTAAAAAGATGTTTCCGCTCTTCGCTTAATATGAAGAAACCACCGTAAGCAGCATCCACGTGATACCATAATTCATTGGCTTCGGCGATCTCTCCCAATTCGTTTAAAGGATCCATCGCCCCTGTGTCTGTTGTCCCTGCGGAAGCGATCAGCAGAAATGGGTTTAAACCTGTCGCTTTATCTTCTTCCAGTTTTTGTTTGAGATCTGAAGCGATGATCCTTGAGCCTTCGTCCAGCTGAAGTTCCCTGATGATGACATCTTCCAGCCCGATGATCCTTAAAGCCTTCAGGTTGCAATGATGCAACTGCGGACTCAGGTACACAACGCTCTTTTCGATTTTTGCTCCTTTGATTTTGTGTTTATCCCTGGCGGCGGTCAGGGCGATGAGGTTGGCGATAGAACCTCCGGAGCTGAGATTCCCCACAGCAGATTCCGGAAAACCGAAAAGGGTTTTCATCCAGTTGAGGAGTTCATGTTCCATGGCCACCGCTCCCGGAGAGGCGAAAGACATCCCCGCGTATTCATTGGTAATAGCAGCCAGGAAATCTCCCAGCGCCGAAGCGTAGATCCCGCCCCCGGGAATATAGCCCATATAGCCTCCCGAGGCAGGTTTGATCCCCTTCCCCGCCACCTCAGTTGCGAAGGTTTCAAGGATCTTTTCCATAGGCCTGGATTCCTCTCCAAAAGCAAAAGCTTCCTGTCGGGGTTTTTCGGGAGAATAAGTCCCGAAAGTTGGCAGCCCGTTCAGAAAGCTGTTCGAATATTCCTTTACCTCATTGAGATAAGCTTCCCGCTGTTCAGGGGAAGGTTCCAGACCGGCAGATTTTCTCTGCAGGGCCAGGATCCGGGTCTTTAGATCGTCCATCAAAATTCAATTTACAAACAAAGCTAAAGAAAAATCCAGGGATTAGCCACAGCTTATAGTTGCTTTCAGACTACGATTTTTTTCTCCGGGTCTACCGTGATCTCATTTTCCGGACTTTCAGCAGGCTGTGTCTCCTTGCGTCTCTTATTATAGTTCCAGGCCAGGTAAACTGCCCCGGCAGCGGCACCTAATCCCACTCCAAGAAGTCCGCCTTTTCTGACAGCGAATTTTCCCACTTTAAGGGCTAAAGCTCTTTTGCCCCATTTTTTAGCTTTTTTGGTTAAATTTTTCATGCTCATTTTATTTTTAGTTCAGTCCTTAAATCAGAGGGTATTCTGTCTTTTTAAGGCTGTATTATATAAATAAAGATACGCCGCGAGCCGGCAGCGGAAAAATTAAAAACCTGAAAGTATTGTGAAAGAAGCTTAAGAAAAGCTTATTTTTTAGGTAAATTGTATGAAATTATGCTTGTAATCCTTTCAAATACCGTCTTAGGTTATGCCCTGATCAGCGGCGCGGTACTCCTCGCTGTGGTGATTTATACCATCATCAAACTGCGGAAACAGGTTAAAAAAGCAAAAGAAAAAGAAGAGCAAAAGAAAAACAGGAAGCTTTAAAAATCTTGCTTATCCGTTTAGAAATTTTGTGACCAGTCGAAGGCTCAGGTCTCGGTTCATAAGGTTTTTAGCATGACATAATTGGGATTAGAATGCTGTTCACTAATTTTAAAATTATGCTCCCCAATAGCTTTAAAATTACTTTTCCCATAAAACTGAAGCCCTTTCTTATTCTCAGTCCAAACAAAAAGCCAAAGTCCTTTTTGGTTATGGGTTTGTGCAATTTCAATGTTTTGCTCAAGAAGTCTCTCCCCAAGTCCCATCCCATAAAAATCTTTGAGTAGATAAAGCCTTTCAAATTTCGCTACAGGAGTGATTTGGGTAAGGGGATGAGGTTCGTTTATGATGAGTTTCGAATAACCGGCAATTTGGTCATTCACATAAATTTTATTGAAGAAGATCCTCGGATCCTGTAAATCTGCTGTAAGTTTTTTAAAGTTGAAATTTAAACCTACATAGCTTTGGATGTCTTCTGCATTGGCGCTGTGGCCGTGAGATTCTATAAATGTTTCTGTACTAAGTTGAGCAAGAGTTTCTACTTCAGTTGAACTAAAGGCTTTAATCCTTATCGACATTTTTAATTTTTTGCAAATAAAAGCAAAAGTTT
>NZ_JBEPWD010000021.1:0-6373 GCF_041642575.1 Salegentibacter sp.
TTAACACTAGTGGTCTGCCATACGCCGGTTACAAGAATTGTAAGCGCAGTTAAGGTACAAACGACCAAAGTATCTATTGCCGGCCCCATCATCGCGACAAGGCCCTCCCTGATGGGTTCTGAAGTCTTACTGGCTCCGTGAGCCATAGTGGCCGTTCCAATCCCTGCTTCGTTTGAAAATGCTCCTCTTCTGATCCCAAGCAAAATTAGTGCGCCTAAAACACCACCTAGTAGTGGTTCTCCTTTATAATTTTCAGCAGCAAAAGCATCTGTAAAAATAAGTGAGATGTAATACGGCACCTGCTCGTAATTCACGAAAAGAATAATCAAAACCGAAAAGAAGTAAAGTGCCACCATTGCCGGAACAAGTTTGGAAACAGTATAACCTATCCTTTTTAGGCCGCCCAGGATTACAAAGGAGGTGATGATAACGAGGATAATTCCAATAATGAGGTTGGTGAAAAACCCTGTAGGAACATTATTTGGTTCCAGCAGGATGAAATTGATGGCCTGAGTTAGCTGGTTTACGTTAAAAACCGGCAGCGCTCCTATGAGTCCGGCCACGCTGAAAAAAATAGCCAAAAATTTCCATTTTTTTCCAAGACCTTCCACGATATAATACATAACCCCACCCTGAATATTACCCTGAGAATCCCTGCCGCGATACATCACCGAAAGGCTGTTGGTAAAGAATTTTGTAGCCATACCTACTACAGCACTTACCCACAACCAAAAGATGGCTCCTGGTCCGCCAATGGCAATGGCTACGGCTACGCCCGCGATATTGCCCATTCCAACGGTAGAAGAAAGAGCGGTAGAAAGAGCTTGAAAATGGTTGATTTCCCCGGGATCATTTGGATTGTTATATTTTCCGCGAAGAACCTCCAAGGCATGACCCAGGTAGCGGAATGGTAAAAACCTGGAAAGTATAAGAAGGTAAATCCCTCCTCCAATTAATAAGATCACTAAGGGAATACCCCAGACTGCAGAAGCAAATTGGGCAACAATTTCATCTATTTCACTCATAAAATCAGGTTTGCGGTGAAAATATAGGAAATTAACTTCTATTTAAACGACACGCGCTTTAGGTTTATTTGAAGGGAAATGCTTAAGTACTAGACTTCAGGGAATTGTTAATTTAAAACTCTGAAGTAAAATGAAATTTGAGAGATGGATATTTCTGCTGTGTCATCTGTAATGAAAACTGCGAATCTGCAAAAAATACCAGCTGACCTTGTTTGTCTTTGGCAAGGAATTTAGCTTTCACCCTTTTAAAATCCTTGAATTCCTCACTCTTTTCATCCTCAGCTTCTATCCAGGTTGCTTTGTGAACATTCAGGTTTTCATAGGTACATTTAGCGCCATATTCGTGTTCCAACCTGTATTGAATCACTTCAAACTGCAGAGCTCCAACTGTGCCGATAACTTTTCGGCCATTCATTTCAAGGGTGAAAAGCTGGGCAACCCCTTCATCCATCAACTGATCGATCCCTTTTTCCAGTTGCTTTGATTTCATAGGATCGGCATTATTGATATAACGAAAATGCTCGGGAGAGAAACTCGGGACACCGCGATAGTTAAGTTGTTCGCCTTCAGTTAATGTATCTCCAATTTTAAAATTCCCCGTATCGTGAAGCCCCACAATATCCCCGGGATAAGAGACATCTACGATCTCCTTCTTTTCAGCAAAAAAAGCATTCGGACTGGAGAATTTCAGGTTTTTCCCCTGTCTTACATGAAGGTAGGGTTTGTTTCTTTCAAATTTCCCGGAAACTATTTTAATAAAAGCCAGTCGGTCCCTGTGCTTGGGATCCATATTGGCGTGAATTTTAAATACAAAACCGGTAAATTGTTCTTCATCGGGCTTTACGGTTCGGGTATCGCTATCTTTCGGGCGGGGTTTCGGAGCGATGTCAATAAAGCAATCAAGTAGTTCACGGACCCCAAAATTATTCAGGGCAGAACCAAAGAATACAGGTTGCAGATTTCCCTGCAGGTAAGCTTCTTTATCGAATTCAGGATAAACTCCCTGAGCCAGTTCCAGCTCTTCTCTAAGAGTATCAGCGGCCTTATTCCCAATCAGGTTGTCCAGATCTTCAGAATTAAGGTCGGAAATCTCCACGGTTTCTTCAATATCCTTACGGGGATCTCCTGTAAAAAGATTGACATTTTTCTCCCAGATGTTATAAATCCCTTTGAAATCGTAACCCATCCCAATAGGAAAACTTAAGGGGGTAACTGTCAGATTAAGTTTCTGCTCAATTTCATCAAGCAGTTCAAAGGCGTCTTTTCCTTCCCGATCCAGTTTATTGATAAAAACGATCATCGGGATATTTCGCATCCGACAAACTTCAACAAGTTTTTCGGTTTGCTCCTCAACACCTTTGGCCACGTCAATAACTACAATTACACTATCAACCGCAGTAAGGGTTCTGAAGGTATCTTCAGCAAAATCCTTGTGTCCTGGGGTATCCAGGATATTAATTTTTATGTCTTTATATTCAAATCCAAGAACAGAAGTAGCAACCGAAATTCCACGTTGGCGTTCAATTTCCATAAAGTCACTGGTCGCGCCTTTCTTGATCTTATTAGACTTTACCGCACCTGCCTCCTGAATAGCGCCACCAAAGAGAAGCAATTTTTCTGTAAGTGTGGTTTTACCGGCATCCGGGTGAGAAATAATACCAAAAGTTCGTCGTCTGCTAATCTCTTTCTGAAAGCTCTTCATTCTTAATTTTTAAGGCTGCAAAAGTACAGTTTTTTCAGGAATTAACCTGAAATGGGCACGGGCTAATTATCCCGCCTGTTTCTAAAAATTTCAGTTAAAATTTGAGCGTAAACAGATTTCAAGCCCTAAACAATACGTATTTTTACTTATTATGGGCCGCTTCTTCATTTATGGACTTATTTTGATGTTTTCTGCTGGAATTATTCCGCTGAAAGCTCAAGGTTTGCATCAGAATTTTTCAGCGGGTTCTTATATAATTAATATGGGTGAGAGACCGCAAACCCATGCAAATGCTCTGAAAGCTTATGGTCTTTTATACGATTTGCTTCAAAACCACGAAGTAGATATAAAATGGATTATCAATCCCGATAAAGCAAAAGATGGAATAGACTTTAGCTGTGGAGGGAAGGGTTACCGTTCCGGGGCTTTTCTGGTTCCGGTTTCTTATGTGAGTGATCAAGTAAGAGAAACTTTTGAGGCCTGGAAACACCAGGGAGTGATAATTCAAGAAATGCAGGAAGACCTGGTTCTCCCGGTGTTTACCAGTTTAACTCTCCCGCCACGTTGGACATTGGATAAGGAAAATGGCTATATAGCTGTTCCGTTTTTTAAGGCAGCAGGAATTCCTCCCTCGGCATATGGAGGTTCCCGGGTAGCAGGTTGGAAAAAACCTTCTGAACTGGGGGTTTGTGATGATATTTTTGTGCTTCCTCACGCCGACCCCAAATTTGATACTCATAAAAATCTTTATTACTGGAACCAAAAATATAAAGGTGCGATCTGGGCAGGATGTCATGCTGGGAGTATTCTTGAAAACCTTTCCGGTCCTCAAGAAGATTCAGAGGAACTTATTCAGCTCAATTTTTTATCCGCTGGTTTTCCCGGTGCCCGTAGCTCTGGACTTGTCCATTTCAGGGAGCATCGGCATGGTACGCCACCATATGAGAATAATTTTCCTGCAGATCCCGTCTCCCAGTACCTGGGAAGTCCCGATAAAGCGCACTTGAATGGTTCTGAAAGGATATTTTTTCCGAAGCGCATTAATAAATGGCGATCTGGAGCTAAGGTTCTGGTTTTTGATCCTGATGCCCCGGATATTCCTGATATTTCTAATGGAGAAGCAGCAGTAAGCATCTATGGCCATGGTTTTGATAATCCTGGAAATGGCCTGGTAATGTATCAGGCCGGACACAGTATTTATGGAGAAACCGAGGCACATGTAGCTGCTATGAGAGCATTTTTTAACTGGAGTTTTTATGCTACTGAAATTAAAAGGAAAGAAAACCTGGTAAGTTTTAAAAGCAGAGATTCCAATAAAAGAAATGTAGGTGCGAAAATAGGTGATGAACTTACCGATATTCTTAATATTGATCCTATTCATTTTGATCTGGATGAATATATAATCAAGGATAAGGTGAAACCTCAATTGACTGAAATTGCTGAATTCATATTGAAAAATCCCGCGATTCTAATTGATATCCGTTCTCATACCGATAGCCGGGCGAATGATGCCTATAATCAACAGCTTTCTGAAGACAGGGTAGAAGCGACCCGCAATTTTCTGATGGCCCTTGGCGTTGATGGAGATAGAGTTTCGGGAAGAGGTTATGGTGAAACTGAACCGATAAATAACTGTAAGAACGGAGTGCCCTGCAGTGAGAAACAGCACGAGGCCAACCGTAGGTCTGAATTTATTTTGTCTATAGATTGCCGGATCTATAATCAGGGAGAAAGATTTGCGATTATAGAATAACACCTTGTTAATCCTGAAGTCGATTTGTATTTTTGGCACACAAAGAAAAAAATGAAAGAAGAAAAAGTAATACTGGTTAACGATAAAGACGAGCAGATAGGGCTGATGGAAAAGATTGAAGCCCATGAAAAAGCCTTATTACACCGGGCGTTTTCGGTATTTGTCTTTAATAGTAAAAATGAACTCATGATCCAGCAACGGGCATTGGAAAAATACCATTCCCCTGGATTGTGGACCAATACCTGTTGCAGTCATCAGCGGGAGGGTGAGAGCAACATAGACGCCGGAAAACGCCGATTGATGGAAGAGATGGGTTTTACAACCGATCTTAAGGAAACGATAAGCTTCATTTATCGTGCTCCTTTTGATAACGGCCTAACCGAACACGAGTATGACCATATTTTGGTTGGGGAATATGAAGATGACCCTAAACCAAATCGCCATGAGGTGGCCGACTGGAAATGGATGTCTTTAGAGGATATCAAAGAAGATATGGAGTTACACCCTGATGATTATACCGAATGGTTTAAAATAATATTCGATAAATACTACAAACATATTCAGCAATGAGATTAACCGTACACAGAAAAGCTCATTTTAACGCTGCTCATCGCCTTTACAGAAAGGATTGGGATGATGCTAAAAATGAAGCCGTCTTCGGAAAATGCAGTAACCCTCATTATCACGGGCACAATTACGAGTTGGTGGTTTCTGTGAACGGAGAGATCGATGAGGAAACCGGTTTTGTAATGGATCTCAAATTGCTGAAAGAATTGATCTACGAAGAGGTAGAGGTGCCATTTGACCACAAAAATCTCAACGAAGAACTTCAGGAGTTTCAGGAACTTAATCCTACCGTTGAAAATATAGCGGTAGTGATCTGGAATAAACTCCGAAAAAAATTAAAACCTGAACTGGATCTGGAGGTCACCCTTTATGAAACACCCAGGAATTTTGTAACCTATAGTGGAGAATAAATGGAGTTAAATATTGGAGATAAGATTCCTGATGTGAAGCTGAAAAACGAAAAAGGAGAGGATTTCAGTTTCACGGAAATCGATAAGGCGATTGTGATCTATTTTTATCCTAAGGATTTCACACCAGGATGTACCAAAGAAGCCTGCGGTTTTCGCGATAGCTATGAAGATTTTAGAGATCTTGGGGCCGAGGTGATTGGAATAAGTTCAGATTCACAGGAGTCTCATTCAAAATTTAAAACTAAACATCAACTACCATTTCTTTTATTATCGGACCCGGAAAAGAAGGCGCGTAAAGCCTTTGGAGTGAAACCAAATTTCCTGGGATTGCTTCCTGGCAGGGAAACCTTCGTTTTTAATAGGGAGGGGAAACTTATTTATAAGTTTAATAGTATAAATTCCGGAAGACATATTGAAGAAGCCTTAACCGCACTTAAAAATAATCATCAGCTATAACTTAAATAGAAAATTGTTTTTTTAAGCGATTGATATCGAAAAATAGACTAAATTCGCAGCCGAAATTTAAGCATTATGGCAAGTAAAAGATTATTAAAAAGGGATGTGAATTATGTATTAGGCGACATTATTGAAGCTGCATACATCAACCAATTAGCAAACCCGAAACAAGACCCTAAGCAAACCGAAGAGATCGTTGATGAGGCGATTACCACTTTTGATGAGCTTATCGTGAAAATAAACCAAAAAGATGTTGAAAATAAAAAGCAACATTTTAAAGCGATAGAAAAAGAACTTGAAACAAAGGCACAAGGCCTTGTAGAAAAGATAAACGCTCTATAAGACGTTTTTCGCCGATGTAGCTCAGCTGGCTAGAGCAGCTGATTTGTAATCAGCAGGTCGTGGGTTCGAGTCCCTCCATCGGCTCAATTTCAAAACCTCTCTTTTGAGAGGTTTTTTT
>NZ_JBEPWD010000021.1:6473-31851 GCF_041642575.1 Salegentibacter sp.
GCCGGAAGATTTGAAAATCCGCCTCCGTAACAGCTCACAACAAGAAAAATAAGCACCTGAAAAACAATTACACTTGTTATTATTGGCAGGGTAAGGAAAGTTACCAACTGAATAATGAAAAAGCTAATAAAAACCACCGGTCTTGAAATATAATCTGAAGCTGTTGCCCATCCAATTCGACCTGCTCCATTAAAAATTCCCATCAATCCAACCATGGCGGCGGCAGCCCCTGCCGATAATCCCACTACTTGTTGTGCCATTGGGGAAGCTACTGAGATCATCATGATCCCGGCACTGGTATTAATTAACATCATAGTCCAGAGCATCCAGAAATGTTTGCTGTTAACAGCTTCCTTTCCACTGGATTGTGTCAGGTCAATTTTAATCTTCCTGGTACCAGCTTTGACCGCATCTTTCATGCCCTGTGGCAACCAGCCTTTTGGGGGTGGAGCAATATATAGAGCGGCGAGGGTCATCAGTAGAAAATAGCTGAATCCAAGAATATAGAAAGTAAGGGAAATACTGAAAGTTTCCATCAAATAGGCGGCAACCGGAGCTGTTATTAAAGCTCCTGCCCCAAAACCTAAGACGGCCATTCCTGTTGCGAGGCCGCGGCGATCAGGGAACCATTTTACCAGGGTGGAAACCGGAGCAATATAACCAATTCCTAACCCGAAACCACTTAAGATCCCATATGTCAGAAGGAAAAGTGGAAGGGATTCTAAAGCGACTGAAAGTCCCGAACCTGCCTGTCCCAGTCCAAATAAAATAGCAGCCAGCATGGCCGACTTCCTTGGGCCACTTCTTTCTACAAATTTTCCGAATAAGGCTGCTGAACCTCCACCGAGCACCATCATAAAAGTGAAAGCTAAAGTGACTGATGAAACCGTCCAGCCCATGGTTTCTGTTAGAGGAATGGTATATACACTATAGGCATAGGCAGCACCGATTGATAGATGGATCCCGATGGCTGATAAAGCAATAAGCCATCGATTTTTTAAAGCAGGATTTTGCATGTAGATTCTGGTTTTGTTGATCTTTTACTACAGTTTGATTTAAAGTCCTGACAAGTATCAAGTTTTTTTGGGAAAATGCAAGAAAAATCAATAAAACTAATGTGGAGAATAGATACTGTTGACTCCCTTGTAGAAAAATAAAAACCTCCCGGCAAGGGGAGGTTTGAAGTAATGATGTTTTAAATTCTATTCCTGTTCGATTTCGGTATTTTCCTGGGCTATTTCATCTTCCATTTTTTCCTGTTCCCGCCTTTCCTCGAGAAAGCTCTTTAATTCTTTTCCGTAGAAGGATTTTTGTACCTTTTTATCAAGAGAAGTGTATATAGTGTCCAGGTATTTGATATTGGCGTCAAATACTTCTGAAAGTGCTAAGTATGGCGCAATCTCCAGATCCTTATTGGTAATGGCGTAATTTACTGTATAGAGATATCTGCGCCTAAGCAGGTTTTCATATTTCTCGTCAATTTCCATTAAGAGATCTTCATCTCCCTCTCTCTCAGCTTCAAAACTCTCCTTAATAAGGTCCAAATTACTATCGTTGAATCTTTTCTGGATCTTGCGATATTCCACAAGCTTTTCCTGATTCCGGGATCCAACAATTTTTGCATCCTCCTCAAATTTTTCCAAACTGGTTGTAATCGTAACTTCTCCTTTATCGGCAAAGAAATCAAGCCGATCATCGAATTCAGAATTATCTACTTTATCCAGGTAGAGATACATCATCTGAGGACTTTCTATATAGGTTTCCAGGGTAAATTCTGAATTCCCCTTCACCTGTACGGAATCCAAATTAACCATAAGTGTGTCCTCTATCTTTTGGAGGTAAACAGTTCCTTTTTTCAGGCCTTTGATGTTAGCTTTTACCACCAGGTTACTTTCCTTTGTTGAACAAGCCGAAATCACAAGGATCAATAAAAGAAGGCTTAATTTTTTCATTTTTAGTTTAGGATTTAGGAGCGCAAATATCTTATAAATTTTGATTTAAAACTAACTACCGGCCGCGATTTGCATTAAAATGGTGGTTAGGATAGCTCCATAGGTTCCCACCACATATCCAAATACAGCAAGCAGAACTCCTACCGTTGCAAGTGAAGGGTGGAAGGCGGCCGCTACCACCGGTGCGGATGCCGCACCTCCTACATTCGCCTGGCTTCCAACTGCAAGGAAGAAGTAGGGAGCTTTTATGATTTTTGCTGTTAGGAAGAGTATAATCACATGAATTGACATCCACACTAAACCAATACCTATAAGTCCCGGATTTTCAAAAACCATGGTCAGGTCCATTTTCATCCCTATGGTTGCCACGAGAATGTAAATGAAGATACTTCCCAGTTTACTCGCGCCGGCACCTTCATAACTTTTAAGACGAGTGAAGGAGAAACCTATTCCAATAGCAGTAGCGATGGTGATCATCCAGAAAAAGCTAGATGAAAATGAAGAGAGCGCACTTTTTTTATCGGAAAACACTTCAAAATTAGCCGATAGATAAGCTGAAATTTCATCGGCTCCAAAATGAGCTATTCCTACAGCTCCAAAAGCCAGGGCAAGCATGATCATATAGTCTGGTAAAGCAGGAATCCTGGTGACACTGGCTGCATAATTGGAAACCCTGTTTTTAAGTTCTTCTATAGCCGAGTTATCAGCTTTCAACCAGCGGTCTATTTTGTCAGTTTTGCCAATTCCCATTAGAAGGCCGGCCATTAAAAGATTAGCTACTACGATATCTACCAATACCATTCCCCCGTACAGATCTGGGTTATATTCGTAGATCTCCAGCATGGCAGCCTGGTTTGCACCTCCACCAATCCAGCTTCCTGCAATTGTAGAGAGTCCTCTCCAGATCGCATCAGGACCAACTCCTCCAACGGTTTCCGGGGAAAAAGTTGAAATAAGCAGAATAGCCAGGGGCCCTCCTATTATAATTCCTATGGTTCCGGAGAAAAACATAATAAGCGCCTTGGGTCCAAGGTTGAATATGGCTTTCAAGTCAATACTCAAAGTCATAAGGACAAGGGCTGCCGGTAAGAGGTAACGGCTCGCAACAAAATAAAGCTGAGAAGATTGTTCGTCTATAAGCCCCAGAGAGTTGAAAATGGCAGGTAGTAAATAGCACATTAACAGCGCAGGTACCACCGAATAGAATTTTTTCCAGAAACCTTCTTTTTGGGAGGAAGTGTAAAAAACAAATCCCAGGGCTATCATTAAAAGTCCAAAGACTATTGCATCATTGGTAAAAAGGGCGTTTTCCATAAGAATAATTGATATAGGGCCGCCAAAATACAATTTTTCTTAAACTATTCTTAAAACCTTAGGCAGCATTTTCTAATAAATTGCTGAATTTTCAATTAACAGGAAGCTAAAGGTTTTAAAGCTTGAAAATCTCCTTTAGGGAATTAGCCACGCCATCATCAATTCCCGCATTAGTCACCACATTGGCCACTTCCAGTACTTCTTTTCGTGCATTCGCAACTGCAACGCCCATACCTACACCTTTTATCATCTCAACATCATTGTAATTATCTCCAAAAGCGATGCAATCCTTAGGCTCAAAGTTGAAATGATTATCTAAGAGAAATTGAATAGCCGAAAATTTTGAGATCTCCCTATTCGCTATTTCCAGGTAAGTGGGCTTGGAGCGATACAAGTGCAATTTATCCGGAAATTCTTGTTGCAGAAAATCTCTAATAGCATCGATCTCTGCTTCCGTGCCCATTGCCATAATCTTATGTGCACTTTTATTTTCGGCATTCCATTTTTCGAGAACCGCCGCATTAGATTTTATTTCCGGGGAAATCCGGGTATTGTTTTCTTCCCTGGCGGCCCAGCGATCACGCTGAGGTACATACCATTCGTCGTTATGATAGAGGCTGAGGTGACAATTGATTTCTTTATTGAAACCCGAAAGCGCTGACAGGATGTCAAAAGGAATCTCCGTGGAGCTCACTGTTTTTCCATTTACCAGGATAAGTCCGCCGTTATAACTTATAATTGGTTGATCTTCAATCTCGAGATCCTGCTGGAGATGCCGCATGGCTGCCGGCATTCTTGCTGAGATAAGCACTACCGGTAATTTCTCTTTTATGTGTTTTAAGGTTTCAATTGTGGCGGGGGAAAGCGCTCGTTCATTATTAAGTAAGGTGCCGTCTATATCTGAAAATATAATCTTGTACTGCATTAAATTGTTGCTTATATAATTTTTTTGTGATCTTGACTATCCGGGATAAAATTCTATTTCTTGTTTTTGGGATGTCTTTTGGCTTCTTTTAAACTTTTATTCAGCATCCATTCAATTTGGCCGTTGGTGCTTCTAAACTCATCAGCGGCCCATTTTTCAATGGCTTTCAACATCTCTTCATCTACCCTTAGCGCGAATGCTTTTTTATTACCCATACTACTTTTCAATATTTTTCACGAACTCCACCAGAATTGGAATCAGATCGGGATGAAGCGGCCGGTTAGGTTCATTGTATGATTTGGTATTAACCAAAGCATCATTCCCTTTAATTTCTCTGAAAACGTGATTCATGTCCGGGATTATCTTTAATTCTGAATTGGGAAGAGCCTCGTGTAAAATTTCTGCCTCTGAAGTTTGTACCTGAATATCGGCCGTACCCTGAACTATAAGGACGGGAATTTCAAGTTCAGCAATTTCTTCAGCAGGATCATACTTTATCCAGGAGACCATATACGGCTGCACGCTGGGCCGGAAAATCGATCCCAGCGCCGGATTGTAGTTGCTGGTGCTGCCTTTCTCCATCAACTCATCAAATGATTCCCTCGTATTCTGCTGAAGTCCGGGAGCCTGTTTTCCTATTTGATCTACAACGATATTATCTATGCTTCGGCCTGCTCCAGCTAGAGAGATTAAAGCATCGGCTCCCTGATCGGCTGCGAGTATTCCTAATAAAGAACCTTCACTATGCCCTGCGAGAATGATCTTGCTGAAATTTTCCTTTCCCTTGAAATAACTCATGATAGCCTCCACATCCTCAACAAAATCTTCAAAACGCAGGTCTTCCTCTTTGATCTTGAGTTTGTTCATTTTAAAGATCCGCTTATCAAATCTGAAGCTTGCAATCCCCTCATCCGCCAGTTGGTGAGCTATCTTTTTGGCAAAATCACTTTTCATCATGGATTGATTTCCGTTGCGGTCGGTAGGCCCCGATCCCTGAATGAAGATTACAAGCGGTGAATTGTTTATAGAATTAGGTTGAGTTAGGGTCCCATCAATAAATTGATTTATATTAAGTTCTTCTTCCTGAAAAGCCGATTCCTGGGAGTAAAACTCAATTGGGATTAATAAGAAAATAAGCAGAATCTTTTTCATTTTTAACTTTTTTGATTATTGGAATATCGGGTGAGCACTTGCTTTGCCTGTTCGGGTTCGCGGGTGCCAATAAGAAATTTTTTCCCCGATTTGGTCTTAATTTGTATTCCGGAATTTCCGGAGACATTCCAAGCTTTATTTACGCCGAAACCTCTTAGGCCCCACCCGCCGTATTCTCTTATTGGAGCATAGGTTCTCACGTAAACCTGGCTAATTTCATTCCAGGAATACTGTTTTTTAAAAAAACTGAGTGGCTTCCACTTTACCTTTATTCCAGTGGAATCTATACGCGTGTTTAGGCTCATTGAGAAAATTAAAAGACTCACTAAAATTCCCGGAACCAGCGCAAAGAATATCAGCATAATTTTTTCCTGTTCTGAAAATATTGCCTGCTTCCGAAATAGCTGGATAGAAATAACCAGAATAACTACTCCCAGAATGAGAAATAACCACCATTGTCTAAAAGACTGCCTTTCCTCAAATATTCTCATTTTAATGATTTAATGTTCCTGCGTTTACAATTGGGGCCGCATCTTTATCGCTGCAAAGGACTACCATCAAATTGCTTACCATAGCTGCTCGTCTTTCTGCATCAAGATCAACCACACCTTTTTCGCTTAATTGATCCAGGGCCATTTCTACCATGCTCACTGCGCCTTCCACAATTTTATGTCTTGCAGCAACAATGGCGGTAGCTTGTTGGCGCTTCAGCATCGCACTGGCAATTTCGTTGGCGTAGGCCAGATAACCAATTCTTGCTTCCAGAACTTCAATCCCGGCGATTTCCAGGCGTTCTTCCAGTTCTTGTTCCAGGGCCTCACTTACTTCATTAACACTTGAACGCAAAGTGATATCTTCATCCAGGCCTTCATCTGCAAAATTATCATAAGGGTAGAGGCTGGCAAGTTTTCTTACGGCAGCATCAGTTTGAACTACCACAAAGTTTTCAAAATTATCAACATCGAAAGAAGCTTTATAGGTGTTACGTACCCGCCAGACCAGAATTGTGCTAATCATTACCGGGTTACCTAGCTTGTCGTTAACTTTTAATCGTTCACTGTCAAAATTACGGGCCCGTAGGGATACCTTCTTTTTGGTGTAAAAAGGATTCACCCAAAAGAGTCCGTTTTTTTTTACGGTGCCTTTATAGTCACCAAATAAAAGAAGCACCCTGGAACCATTTGGGTTAACCAAGATTAGCCCGGGAAGAATAAATAAGGAGATAAAAATAATTGCGAAAAACCAGGCATTTTCAAGAATTGTAAAGGCTATAATGCTTCCGAAGAATAAAAAAAAGAAAACAAACAGCATGATATAGCCGTTGGAGGGTTTAAGGTCTTTTTCAAGAGTCATAATTGGATTGAGTTAGTTGATATTAATTTGATATCATAAATATATGTTTTTAAATTCAAATAGTAATGTGGAATTAACAAATTTATTTTCCAGGCTTGCTTATCTTTGCGCAAAATCAATTATTTCATGAAGAATTCAATTTTAGTTTTATTCGCTATATTTTATACCAGCATTAGCTTTGCCGGAAATGACTGGGGAAAAACCGGACATCGAACCACAGGAGAAATAGCTCAAAAACATTTGAGTAAAAAGGCCCAAAAAGCTATTGCAGAACTTTTAGATGATCAAAGTCTCGCATTTGTAGCCAATTATGCCGATGATATTAAAAGCGATCCAGACTACCGAAAATACGGTCCCTGGCATTATGTAAATATAGATCCGCAGGATGAAAAATATGACAGAGAAAAAGCCAATAAAGGAGGCGATCTAATTCAGGCTATAGAAAAGAGTATAGAAGTTTTGAAGGATGAAAAAGCCTCCCGGGAAGATAAACAGTTTTACCTGAAGATGCTGGTTCATTTTATGGGAGACCTGCATCAGCCTTTCCACGTAGGGCGCAGTGCCGATAAAGGAGGTAATGATATTCAGGTGAGATGGTATAATGAAGGTAGCAATATCCACCGTGTTTGGGACAGCCAAATGATAGATTCTTACCAGATGAGCTATTCCGAGTTAACCGAAAACCGCAAAGAATTAAGCCTGGCAGAATTACAGGAAATGGAAGCCGGAAGCCTTCATGACTGGATGTATGAATCGCGCGAAATGGCAAATGTTTTATATGATTCTGTAGAAATTGGAGAAAAACTAGGCTACGAATATATGTACAAGTGGTTTCCTAAAGTGAGGGAGCAATTGCAAAAAGGTGGCGTTCGCCTTGCCAAAGTCTTAAACGAAGTCTATCGATAGTAACTTCTGAAAAAAAAGGCTGCCAATTGGCGGCCTTTTTTAATATATTGTCCTGAAGGTTAGATTTATTCTTGGTCCAATGATTTTTTTGGTTTTCGGTAATTGATGTTTCCAATTGTGCTGCATACCGTCCTCCATTATTAAAAGGCTGCCATGTTTCAGGAGTATCTTTTCTTTGAGGTTTTTATCGGTTTTGTGCTTTAGGTGAAAGATTCTCTCGGCACCAAAACTTACTGAAGCGATCACTGGATTTCTTCCCAGTTCCCTTTCATCATCAGAATGCCACCCCATGCTATCCTGCCCGTCCCGGTACAAATTTGCCAGACATGAATTGAACTCAAAGCCAGAGAAACTTTCAACTCTATTTTTTATTTTTAAAATAATTTCTGGGAAATATTCGGGTTTCAGCTTTAAGCCGGAGTAAGAGTAATTTATATCGGGTTCAGCAAAAAAGGCACTTAAACGGGGTTGCATATGTTCTTTTCCGAAAAGTTTGATCCTGTCCTGTTTCCAGGGTATAACCTGCTGTAATCGCTCTAAAATAAAATCTGCCTCCTCTGAAATAAAGAACTCAGGGATGTACCTCAGCTGTGCGTCCTTTAAATCAAAAGTTTCAATTTTCATTCTTAAAATTTAAGGTAAAACCAGGCCCACCATATTAGAAAAAATTGTAACGGAATTCTTAGCCATAAGGCCCATTTTGGGATTCCTGCGCCAGCTTTTTCAGAGCTTAACATATAAAAATGAACGCTCAGGAAAATTATCAGCATCAGTATTATTCCGTAAATGGAGAGGTTTTTTGTTTCAGGAAATGCAAGACCAATTCCCAGAGTTATTTCTACTAAACCGCTCAGGTAAACAAGTAACCGGTGTTGAGGGAGGTAGCGCGGCATTATCCGCATGTACATTTTTGGTTTTAGGAAATGAATAATACCTGCCAGAACGTACATTATGGCCATTGCGTATAGATGCCAGGGATAAATCATAGAATTTTCGATGAAAGATAAATCTAAGCGGCAGAAGGGAAAATTAATAGGAATTAAGTAAGATTTAACAATTTTATTGGAAGTTTCCCAAAATAACCTTAAATTTCCCAGGCCTAAAAAGATCAATCAACGCCTACTTATTTTGAGAAAAACCTTTCTTTTTCTTGTATTTTTTGGAACCGGAATATTTATGTCCAGTTCCCAGGAAAATCATGAGATGACCAGGGACAGCCTCGAAAAACTTCTTAACAAAACAGCGGGCTTATTTAATAAATACAATTACCACGAAGGTATTGATGAAGCCTTAAAACTTATAGAGGCATCAAAAGAATTTGGTAGTGATTATCACCATTATCATGCGCATAATTTTCTGGGCTTTGCTTATACTGAGCTTGATGATACGATTCGGGCAAAGAAAAATTATGAATACGCCCTGGATTTCGCTCAAAAAACCGAAAATGATACTTTAATTCTTTGGGCCTATAATAACCTTGGAAATATATATTCAGAAAATCCCAAAACAGTGGACCGGGGGATAGAAATGTATAAGAAAGTCATCCAATTGGCAGGAGAGACAGATATGCAACGGGAAAGTCTGGCGCCAAAAATTAATATTGCTTGGACCTATCTGGATCAAAAAAAGCCATATTCAGCTTTTCCTTACCTGGAAGAATCTGTCACGATATTAAAAGATACTGAAGATAATTATGTGCGATCGCAACTTTATATGTTACTTGGCCGATATCACCGGGCAACTGCCAAACCGGATTCAGCTGAGGTTTATTTAGTTGAAGCTTTTTCTCTCGCTGAACAGGATTCTTTATACTTGCCGGCATCAGAAATTGCCAAAGAATATGCCGAGTTACTTTTTGAGGAAGGGCGATATGAGGATGCTTATTTGCATCTTGCGAAACATAATGAGTTCAACGACCTTCTTTTCGAAAAAGAAAAACTGGAGCAGGTAGAGGCTGCAAATGCCAGGTTCGATGTGAGTGAATACCAGAAGAACCTGGAACTGGCCAAAAAAGAGCAGATTTTTCAGGAGCAGATCATCAGTAAATCAAATGAGAAGGTTATGGTCATGGTAATCTCTTCATTTGTATTAATGTTGATTCTTTTAATTCTTAATAAGATCAATCAAGATAGAAAAAGGCTTATTTATGAGCTTCGAACAAGAAACCGGCAACTTCAGGAAGCTAAGGAAAATGCCGAAAGACTTTCGTTGCTAAAGACCCGGTTTTTTTCTACGGTAAGCCACGAACTGAGAACCCCGCTCTATGGAGTGGTAGGAATTACTTCTTTATTGCTAGAGGAAAAAGGACTGGAAAAGCACCATAACGATCTTAAATCTCTAAAATTTTCGGCAGATTATCTCCTGGCCCTTATCAATGATGTGCTTCAGATGAATAAAATGGAATCGAACCTGGTTTCCCTTGAGGACATTAATTTTAATTTGGAAGAGTTAATGCTGAGTATTGTGAATAGCTTCGAATTCACCCGACTCCAAAATCACAATAAGATTCATCTTGAAATTGATGATAAAATCCCTTCCACCATGAAAGGCGATCCTGTAAGATTATCTCAAATCCTGATGAACCTGGTAGGGAATGCGATGAAATTCACAGAAAGAGGAGATATCTACATTACCGCACGTTGGAGGGAATTTAAGGAGAGTAAAGCGAAAGTATATTTTGAAGTGAAGGATAACGGAATTGGAATTCCGGAAAACAAACAGAATGTGATTTTTGAAGAATTTTCTCAGTTAAAGAGTGATAATTATAATTACCAGGGTACCGGCCTTGGTTTACCTATTGTCAAGAAATTACTTGAACTGTTTGGGTCACAGATTCATTTAGTAAGCGAAGAGGGGAAAGGCTCTGTATTTAGTTTTGAGATCCTTTTTGATAAAGCTTCCTCCCAAAATATCGAGACTTTTAGTCCTGATCTCCTTCCTGAGCCTTCGCCAGGGAACAAAACTGTACTTATAGTGGATGATAATAGGATTAACCAGGTTGTTACACAGCGAATTCTTGAAAAGAAAAGCTTTAGCTGTGAGGTTGCCGCCAGTGGGGAAGAAGCAATTGAAAAAATAAAGAATAACACCTATAATCTAGTACTCATGGATGTTAATATGCCAGGTATTAGTGGGCTTGAAGCTACCCGAAGAATCCGTGAATTTGATAAAACGGTACCGGTGGTAGCTCTAACCGCAGTAGAAATAGAAGAAATAAGAAATAAGATCTTTACGGCCGGGATGAATGATATTATTGTTAAACCCTACGATGTGCAGCAGTTCTACCAGATTGTTTTTAGAAATTTACATGTGGATAAAATTAACGAACTTCAACCCTAGATTCAATTTTGCCCTATAAAAAAAGGGCTATCCGAAGACCGCCCTTTTTCTTTAATAACCTGGATATTTACTATTTAACCATATCAAAACTACGTTTTATAAAAGCAGTTAATTCTTCTCCTTTAAGTAGATTTTGAGACAATTTTGCTAAATCTAAAGATTGTTTGATCAACCTTTCCTGTTTTTTAGCTGTCTTGGTATTCAGGATTTCTGAGATAAGTGGATGGTTGGTGTTTACCACCAGATTATACATCTCCGGCATATTTCCCATTCCAAACATTCCACCGCCACCGGTTTGCTGCATCTCTTTCATCCTTCTCATGAATTCCGGCTGGGTAATTATTAGGGGAGCAGCATCGCTGTCCATGGCTTCAAGTTGAACGGTATATTTTTCTTTTGGAACCACGGTTTCAAAATCGGTTTTTAGCTTTTCCTTTTCCTCATCTGAAAGTTTTGAGATCTTATCATCTTCTTTCTTAATAAGGTTGTCTACATGATCGGCATCAACACGTGCGAATGAGATCTTTTCTTTTTCGCTTTCCAGTTTCTGAAGCAAGTGAGAGATTATTGGGGAATCCAGCAATAAAACTTCGTAACCTTTGGCCTTAGCAGCTTCGACATAACTGTGCTGCGCATCCTCGTTGGAAGCATAAAGGATCACCATATTACCGTCTTTATCGGTTTGATTATCCTTAATTTTCTCTTCCAGCTCAGCGTAAGTGTAATACTTACCGTCTACCGTAGGATAAAGTGCAAAATCCTGAGATTTTTTGAAAAATTTATCTTCAGAAAGCATTCCGTACTCTATCACGATTTTAATATCGTTCCATTTCTTTTCGAAATCCTCCCGGTTATTATTGAAAAGTGATTTTAGCTTATCAGCAACTTTTCTGGATATATAGCTGGCAATTTTCTTAACATTACTATCAGCCTGCAGATAAGAACGGGAAACGTTCAACGGAATATCCGGAGAATCGATCACCCCACGAAGCATGGTTAAAAATTCAGGAACGATACCTTCAACATTATCGGTGACGAAAACCTGGTTTTGATACAACTGGATCTTGTCACGTTGGATGTCCATATTCCCGGTTAATTTTGGGAAATAAAGAATTCCGGTTAGATTAAAAGGATAATCTACGTTAAGGTGAATATGGAAAAGTGGTTCCTCGAACTGCATAGGATAGAGCTCTCGATAAAACTCTTTATAATCTTTGTCTTCCAGTTCAGTAGGTTGCTTTGTCCATGCCGGATTAGGGTTGTTGATGATATCATCAACAGTTTTGGTTTCAGGTTTTGCGTCTTCCGGAGCATCTTCCGGCAGAGGTAAGCTTTCTTCCCTGGTCCCGAATTTAATCGGGATCGGCATAAATTTGTTGTACTTGGTGAGTAACTCACGAATTCGAGCTTCCTCTAAAAACTCTTTATCATCTTCATTTATGTGAAGGATGATCTCTGTACCACGGTCTTTTTTATCGGCTTCTTCCAGAGTGAATTCAGTAGTTCCTTTACACACCCAGTGAGCAGCAGGCTCATCTTTGTATGATTTAGTGAGAATCTCCACTTTATTAGCTACCATAAAAGCAGAGTAAAAACCAAGCCCGAAATGGCCGATAATTCCACTGTCTTTAGCAGAATCTTTATATTTTTCAAGGAACTCCTCGGCTCCGGAGAAAGCTACTTCGTTAATATACTTTTCAACTTCCTCTTTTGTCATCCCAATGCCCTGGTCTATAACATGCAGGGTATTGTTTTCCTTATCGATCTTTACCTCGATCTTCGGGTTATCATATTCTACGCCGCCAGCTTCCCCAATATCGGTGAGATGTTTTAGTTTCAGGGTTGCGTCAGTCGCGTTGGAGATAAGTTCCCGCAGAAAGATCTCGTGGTCGCTGTAAAGGAATTTCTTTATCAGCGGAAAAATATTCTCAACAGATACATTAATGTTTCCGGTTGCCATATATGCTTAAAATTTAAATTAATCTTCGTTTGATCTTCACTAGTCAAAAAAAATACCACGAAGCTTCCGCTGACAAACTGACAGCGCATTGTAATTCAAACCTTTGTTTTTCGTCTAAAGGATAGCTGGAAAAAATCACTATAAAATATTTAACAAAGATTTTGTTTAATTTTATAGATATAAAGTTAAACAAGAATTATCTTTGAAAAAGAAATAATGCTATGAGTACACCAAAGAAAAATACAACTACTAAAAAGAGTCTAAGCCGTGAAAAGCTTATCGCGCTTTATATGGATTATGTTCTCGAGAATGAAGAATCGCCTAGAAGCGTCTACAAATTTTGTAAAGAAAATAAACTGAAGGAAGAAGATTTTTATAATTTCTTCGGAAGTTTTGAGAGTCTCCAAAAAGGTATCTGGGAGCAGTTTTTTGATCATACCGATAAGGTATTGAAGTCAAGTCCTGAATTTTCTGATTTCACCAATAGAGAGAAGATGCTTAGCTTTTATTACACCTTTTTTGAAATGCTTTCAGCCAATAGGAGTTACGTGCTTCTAAGTTTGAAACAGTATGAGAGTAAGCTTAAAAACCTGGAGCAACTTAAAGGACTTAGAAAGCGGGTTAAGAACTTCGCGCAGGAAATAATAAAAGAGGAAAACGAAACAAAAAACTTAAAGGTCTTAAAACAATCGGAAGCAATTTTTTCTGAAGCCGCCTGGATTCAACTGATGTTTTTGCTGAATTTCTGGATGGACGATAACTCAGCTAAATTTGAAAGTACCGATGTGGCCATTGAAAAATCAGTAAATACTGTTTTTGATGTGTTCGACAACACTCCTTTGGAACGTGTTATCGATTTTGGAAAATTCCTTTGGAAAGAAAAAATGGCCTAGATGAAACCAGCATGCTGCTGGACCCGAAAATGGCAAGATACAGGGGCGTGATTTTAAGTCTATGCCTTATTCCCCAATTTCGATTAAGAAATATAGTAAATGAAAACAATAGATAAAATACCCACAGGTAAACTGGGCCGAACTTCAAAAATGGTAACCACCGGCGTGAAGGTTGGCGGTAACTACCTCAAATATTACGGAAAAAAAGCCTTCAATTCTGAACTTACCCGTGACGAGTTAGATCAAAGCAATGCCGATGATATATACGATGGTTTAAAAAGCCTGAAAGGAAGTGCCCTGAAAGTTGCTCAAATGCTTTCAATGGAAAAGAGTTTGTTGCCGGGCGCCTATGTCGAGAAATTCAGTCTTGCACAGTTTAGCGTGCCACCGCTTTCAGCGCCATTAGTAAGAAAGACCTTTAAAAAATACAACGGAAAATATCCTGAAGAACTCTATGATGCTTTTACCAGCCAGAGCGTGAACGCCGCCAGTATTGGCCAGGTTCACCGCGCCGAAAAAGATGGGAAAAAACTTGCTGTGAAAATTCAATATCCCGGCGTGGCAGAAAGTATTAGTTCCGATCTCGCGATGGTTAAACCCATCGCGACCAGGATGTTCAACCTTCAGGGGAAAGATTCTGAGAAATATTTCAAGGAAGTAGAAGGCAAGCTGCTGGAAGAAACCGATTATTTGCTGGAGGTTCAGCAAAGCAAAGAAATTTCTGAAGCCTGTGCACATATTCCAAATCTGAAATTTCCCAAATATTACGAGGAGCTTTCCAGCGAACGCATCATTACGATGGACTGGATGCCAGGGGTTCATCTAAGTGAGTGGGCAAAAGCGAATGAAGATCAGTCTGAAGCTAATAAAGTAGGGCAGGCGCTATGGGATTTTTATATGTACCAGATGCACGGCTTAAAAGCTGTTCATGCTGATCCTCATCCGGGTAATTTCCTGATAGATGAAGACTCTAACCTTATCGCTATAGATTTTGGTTGCATCAAACAGGTCCCTGAAGATTTCTATGTGCCATATTTTGAACTGGCTAAAAAAGAAAATATCAATGATCCTGATTTTTTTAACTCTAAATTATTCGAGTTAGAGATACTCAGAGAAGATGATTCGCCAAGGGAAATTGAATATTTTTCAGAATTATTCTATCAAATGCTGAATCTTTTCACCAGTCCGTTTCATGCAGAAACTTTTGATTTTGCTGATGGAAGCTTCTGGAACTCCATTACCGATCTTAGTGAAAAATACAGTAAGGATACCGAATTGAGAAAAATGAACGGCAACCGGGGAAGTAAACATTTCCTTTATATCAACCGCACGTTCTTTGGTTTGTATAATCTGCTTCATGATTTGAAAGCAGAAGTGAAGATTAATAACTTTCGTGATTATCTGTCATAATTTTAGGTTTATTTATTGGTTAGGTTGTAAAAAGCCTGGTCGCCGTAAGGTGGCCAGGCTTTTTTTTTGAATAAATGAATAAATGAATAAAAAAAGCCGCGAATTTGTCTATTCTGACAAATTCGCGGCTTACCTTTCAATTCAGAATTAATCATTCAAAACTTCAGACTCATTTTTGACTGTGTTTTTGTCTTTATTCTTAACATATTTTTCCAGCCATTGGTCCTGTTCCCATAACACATGTAAAACAGATTCTTTGGCGCTATAGCCATGGCTTTCTTTAGGTAACATCACTAATCTTGCAGTAGCTCCCAATCCTTTAAGGGCATTAAAATAACGCTCACTTTGCATTGGATAGGTACCCGAATTGTTATCGGCTTCACCGTGAATTAATAGGAGAGGAGTCTTCATTTTTTCAGAATTCATAAAGGGCGACATGGTATTGTAAACTTCCGGGGCTTCCCAGTAATTTCTCTCTTCGCTCTGAAAACCGAAAGGGGTAAGGGTACGATTATAAGCACCACTACGGGCAATTCCTGCAGCAAACAGATCGGAATGGCTCAGTAAATTAGCCGTCATAAAAGCACCATAACTGTGGCCACCTACTGCTACCCGGTCTCTGTCTATATATCCCATTTCATCTACAGCATCAATAGCAGCTTTGGCATTCGCCACAAGTTGCTCTTTAAAGGTGTCGTTAGGTTGATCTTCACCTTCACCCACAATAGGGAAAGCAGCGTCATCTAGAACCGCATATCCCCGGTTAACCCAATAAATAGGGGAGCCGTAATAAGGGTATGTAAAATCATTCGGATTTGAAGTATTTTGCGAAGCCGAATTCTTGTCTTTGTATTCGCGGGGATATGCCCATATAATTAAAGGCAATTTTTCAGGATTTTCCTTATCGAAATCGGCTGGTAAATAAAGAGTTCCGGTTAATGTCAGGCCATCTTCACGTTCATAAGTAATTACCTCTTTACTTACTTCTTCCAGACTTTTAAATGGATTTTCGAAAGAGGTGATTTGAGTAAGCTCTTCCTCTTCATAAATATCTCTCAGGTAGTAATTTGGATATTCTGTTGATGATTCTATTCTCACCAGAAGTTCTCCTTCCTCCATGTCCAAAGCTTTCACAAGGCTTTCTTTTTTGTCATTGTAGTTTGACTGATAAAGACGCTCTGTTTCACCATTTTCCAGATCCAGTTTATCAACAAAAGGAAATTGTCCATCTTCAGTAAAGCCGTTACCCAGCAAGAACGTGTTATTGTTTTTAAGCTCAAGCACTGATTCTCCAAATTCATTATCGGTAGTAACAAAATTACCCGGGTCGCTGTAGATATCCTGATAATTGCGGTCGAAAAGCACTTTTGGTTCCTTTGTAGCATCAGAAGGATCAAAAACATATGTTCTGGTGTTTCTTGTGTTCCACCATCGATCTTCTATTATTGCTGTATTATCATTTCCCCAGGTAATACCGGCATATCTGTCTATTGTTTTTATAAGTGATTTACCATCACCGCTGAAGGGAGCGTCCAATTGAAAGACTTCATCGCGATGAGATACTTCAACTTCAGGATCTCCCTCATCCAGAGCCTTAACATAAATTAAAGTAGCAGGTGCATCATGCCGCCATTGGAAGTTTCTTTTTCCTTTTTGTGTTGCCATAAAACCTTTGGGCAAATCTTCAATAAGGGGCACTTGATTTACAGTATTTATTTTTTGACCATTTATATCATACACGGTACTTACTGAAGGAAAACGGTAATAAGGAACCAAATATGAGAAAGGCCTGTCAATGGTAGTAACCATTACATAATTTCCATCGGGAGAAAAAGAAATACTACTGTACATATCAGATTCCTTCCAATTTGAGGTGGTGCCGTCGAGAGAAACTTTTACAAGTTCCGCATGGGCCAATTGCTCAAAATTATATTCATCATTAGGATTTTTAAGAAGATCCTGATAGGTGCGATTTTGAGCTTCTTTCCCGTCACTTACTGAAACTGTAGGGCCGGTTGGAATAGAAGTTTCAGTGTCAATTAATTCCTTACGGTCTTCCGGCAGCATTTTTACAAGAATCGCCGAGTTATCTTTAAACCAGTTGATGGTATTGCCCATATTGGCATTTAGTTTGGCTGGAGTAAGTTCTCGGGCTTCAGTAGTTTCAAAATCTACAACCCATAGGGCAACACCGGTATCTGATGTGTGTGTAAAAGCCATTTTTGTTTCATCCGGAGACCAACTAAAATTGCTTAAACGGGGATTTTCTGGCAATCCCGTTATGGGTGTAGGTTCGTCCCCATCAATCGCCTGCATTTCAATATTGTTATAGTAGGTTGCGCGACTGCTGATATTGGTTACCGGGTTAATTCGCAAACCTGCCAGTCTAAGTTCCTCCTCACTTAGTTCGGCGATAGATTTGTATTGATCACGGTATAAAAACACCATTTTTTCTCCTTCACTATCTACAATAGTGGTTGGCGCCAATGGTACATCTACCAACTCGAGGATCTCCTGGGGTGGTTTTTGGTAGGTAAGATTCTCCTGGGCATAGATACTTCCCAGAATAAGAAAAAAACTTAAAATACTTAAAGTAAATTTTTTCATCAGGTATGTTTTTTTGAATTAATAAAATAAACCGGCAGATATATAATTAATGTTAATCTTTGTTATCTTGCTGATTCAATTTTTATGAAATTCTTAAATTAAGAATTTGCAATTCTAAATATACTAAAGTTTTAATTATGTTTCAATCCAAGATAGCCGGGGTGGGAAGTTACGTTCCGGAGAATGTGGTCACCAACGATGATCTTGCCAAACTTATGGATACCAGTGATGAATGGATCCAGGAACGCACCGGAATTAAAGAACGCCGACACATTAAAAAAGGCGACGGTAATTCTACTGCCACCATGGGAGTTAAAGCTGCCAAAATTGCCATAGAAAGAGCAGATATTTCTAAAGATGATATTGACCTTATAGTGTTTGCTACGCTAAGCCCCGATTATTATTTCCCCGGTAGTGGAGTACAGGTGCAGGAGATGCTCGATATTAATACCTGTCCTGCCTTAGATGTTAGAAATCAGTGTAGCGGTTTTGTATACGCAATCTCAGTGGCAGATCAGTTTATTAAAACAGGAATGTATAAAAATGTTCTGGTAATAGGCAGTGAGAACCATAGCGGAGGACTTGATTTTACTAACCGGGGACGCTCGGTTTCTGTAATCTTTGGAGATGGGGCCGGTGCGGCTGTACTTACTCGCAGCGATCATATTGGGGAAGGAATTCTCTCTACGCATTTACATTCTGAAGGAAAGCACGCCTTGGAACTTTCCCTAAAGGGGCCAAGCACTATGCATTGGGTTCCTGAAATTATTGCTGAAAATCCCCAGGGAGACGATATTCCTTATTATCCATATATGAACGGTCAGTTTGTATTCAAGCACGCCGTGCAGCGTTTTTCTGAAGTAATTATGGAAGGCCTTAAAGCAAATGGGTTAGAAGTAAAAGATATCGATATGCTTATTCCTCATCAGGCGAACCTGCGTATTTCTCAGTTCATTCAGCAGAAATTCAAGCTTAACGATGATCAGATCTATAATAATATTCAGAAATACGGGAATACTACAGCTGCTTCAATCCCAATCGCTTTAACCGAAGCCTGGGAAAAAGGAAAGATCAAAGATGAAGATGTAGTGGTGCTTGCGGCTTTCGGAAGTGGTTTTACCTGGGCCAGTGCTGTAATTAGTTGGTAGCCATTTAGTTTAAAATAGAAAAGGCCGGAATTACCGGCCTTTTTAATTTTATTTTACAGCAAAATATTTATACAGGTCATAAATCCCCAATCCCACAAAAGCGATGGCAAGGATAAGACCGAAAGTGTCGGTTTCTGTACTGTTTAGATGATAGTATAATCTATAGGAACCGTAGCCGGTAAAGGCGATCCCAAGAATTAAATTCCAGATATTTCGTTTGGCAGGTTGTTGTTCATTATTCGTCATCGGTGTAATCTTTCGGGAAGGTTGATTTTGCAATTTTTAAGGCTTCGTCATAATGGCTTTTGATCACAAAAAGCTGCACCTGGCCAGGAAGGCCACCCCCGAATCCTGCTCTAAGGCCGGAGTCAAAATCATTTCGGACTCTGGATGAAATACCAGACTTATCAAAGATTTCCTGCAAATATTGTACATTGGTTTCAGATCCTGTATAGACCCGTTCGTAACTCTCTTCAGTACTCATGATTGATTGGTTTTTGTTACTAACCAAATTACAAATTCCACGGCTTACAGCACGGGCTTTTATACAGAGTTTAACGTTCTAAGCATTGTAATAGCGGCTTTGCCAGATAGCAGAATTAAAGTTTTTACCGAATTTCACTCCGTAAAAAATTGATAGTCCGGCAATCCATTTAAATACAAAAAAGAATATAATAAAGAATTGTGAAGTGGTGTATTGTGGTGCAAATAGTCCTTCTGGAACTAAAAATGCCAGTAGAAAACTACACATTAAAAGTACAAGAGCATAGTTTTCTATGTATTTAAAAGGCCACATTAAAAGTTTGCGCAAAGGATGCAGGTCATTTCCCCATTTATGAATAAGGTAGAAATAATCATTGCCCATGGGTGCGAAAAGCAAAGGGTCATCGGCATTATCCAGTTTTAGAAGTTTTGAAGGCGCAATGATTTTGAATCCTTTCAGGCTGGTTTTATGCTGTTTTTCCAATTTCTTTATTTCTGAAATAGCTTCTACAGGAATTTCAGCCTTGAAAAATCTACTGTCTAAAAACCGAAGCCGGTAATCAATGCAAATTTTTTCTATGTCTGAAATATGGTAGATCCGGCCGCCTTCTAATAGGTCGAAATTAAAATTGTTGGAAGCTTCTCCACTTCCTTCATTTAAGGTTTTTCGAATTAGTTTTTCCTTATCATCCTCTCTTTTCAAAATCTCCTGGACATGGGCAATAATGGCCTCTTCGGCAATTCGCTTATTTCTTGTTCTTCGTAATTGAACTTCAATGTTAGTACGGGGAATAATCAGCTTCATAATCTTTTTCATTAGCAAGGGCCCTAAATTAAATATTTATAGGGAATTCCGCAATTTTTTATAATGCACTTTTTATCAGGATGTTAAAGCTATCCCAATTAGAACTTTTTAGTATTTTGTTTAAGTAAAAACAATATAAATTAGACAAAAAGTTAGAATGATCGTATTCAGTCTATCTTATTATTAATAACTAAAACTTTGAAAATGAAAAATTTAAAATTAATGGGAATTTTTTTCCTAATGATGGGCACAGCTTCCTTTGCTCAAACTTCAAACGGTTCTGGAATGAATAGTAAGACAATTGTCGAGAAAGCTTCTGAATCACAGGATCACACTACATTGGTAGCTGCGTTGAAAGCTGCGGATTTAGTGGAAACTTTGCAGGGAGACGGGCCCTTTACTGTATTTGCACCCACAAATGCTGCTTTCAAAAAATTGCCGGCCGGAACAGTGGAAACCTTGTTGAAACCGGAAAACAAAGAGCAATTACAAGGGGTTTTAACTTACCACGTAATTGCAGGAAATCATAGCGCCGATAAAATTATTGCTGCTATAAATGAAGGTAACGGAAAAGCTAAATTCGAAACTGTAAACGGCGGTTGGATTACTGCAATGATTGAAGATGAAAAGGTTAAGTTACAAGATGCTGCCGGGAATGTGGCGACAGTAACCACAGCCGATCTAAATCAAAAAAATGGAGTTATTCATGTAATTGATACCGTAGTACTCCCGGGTAAATAGGCAGTTGTAATTATTCCTTCAAAAAGCGATCAGGACCCTGGTCGCTTTTTGTTGTTAATGAAATGCGAAAAATTAATCAGAACTTTTTTTGTTATAAAAGAAAGCCTAATTTCAATAAAAAATAAACGATATGAAGAAAATAAAGCTTGTAATTACTTTTGGATTAGTAGGAATATTGCTTGCCTCCTGTGGTTCAGGGGTTAAACTTACTGAGGAGGCTAAAACACTTAGAAATTATAATTCCTATGCTTTTTTACCGAATAATGATACTATAATGAGCCGGACTTATGACAATGACCGTGTTAATGAGGTGATCGTTTCTACCATTAACGCAAATATGAAAGACGAAGGCTATGTCGTGGATAAAAGTCAACCCGACGTGCTTATCTATGTGCATACTATGTTTGACGAAAAAGCCGATGTAAATGCGAACCCAATTTATACCAATTATAGTTATTACCGCCCCGGACTTTATATCGGGCCTTATGTTGAAGATTATGTGTATGAAGATTACTATACCATTCAACGCTTAAGCGGAAATAGTGTAAAGCAGGAACCTTACAGGGAAAGAAACATAGTTATAGATTTTATTAATCGAAGGAACAAGGAGATCATCTGGCGGGCTACTTCTCAAAATGAAATTGGAACACGCCGGTTGGAGCGCGATATTAGAAATTATGTAGATGAAATTTTCAAGAAATTTCCTTAATCTGTGATTTCCTGAAAAAGAAAAATCCGTGATCTATCCTTTTGAGATCACGGATTTTTTATTGGTATAATTGGAATTAATTTATCGCAATTCAGCTTTTAATTCACTTTCAAATCTTTGCTGAAGCTTGCTCATCATCTTGTCTACCTGTTTATCTGTTAAAGTTTTATTCTCGTCCTGGAATAAAAAGCTTACAGCATAGCTTTTTTTGCCTTCAGGTAGGTTACTGCCTTGGTAAACATCAAAAAGGTTCACATCCTTAAGCATTTTCTTACCGGTTTGCAGCGCGATTTCTTCAATCTCTGCATAAGTGATCTTCTCGTCAAGCAGCAAAGCAAAATCACGCCTAACAGCAGGATATTTTGGAATAGGACTGAATTTTTTTCTTTGGCTTACAGCTTCTTCCACTACAGCTTCCCAGTTGAAATCGGCAAAAAGTACTTCCTGTTGAATATCAAAGTTTTTTAATACAGTTTTTTTAACCACTCCGAATTCTACAAGTTTTGCTTTTTTAGAGCTTATGGCAAGTCCTTCTGAAAACAAGTCGTTCTTTGCCGCTCCGGTTTTGGACTCACTTACTCCAAGGCGCTCCAGTATGGCCTGGATCACTCCTTTTAGATAAAAGAAATTTCCGTTTCCGGGTGTGCTGTTCCAGCTTTCGGCTTGTTTGTTTCCGGTAAGCGTTAAAGCCAGATGTTTGATCTCTGTTCTTCCGCTTACGTAACTATGATAGGTTTTCCCGAATTCAAATAACTTCAGGTTACTTCGCTTTCGGTTAATATTATAACTCGCCGCTTCAAGAGCAGAGAACAACATAGATTGTCGCATTACTGAAAGATCCTGACTTAAAGGATTCAGCATCTCTACATTATATTCATCCTTTATCTGTTCGCTTAGCTTGGTATATGCCGGAGTAGTTAGCGAATTAGCCATGCTCTCGAAAAAACCCTGTCCCATCAATTGATTGGAAATAAGGCTTTCCAACTTGTAATTTTCAAATTTTGAAGAAATAGCTACAGAAGCATTTAACTTATCGCTGAACTTGATATTGTTATAACCATAAACCCTTAAGATCTCTTCGATCACATCGGCTTCTCGTTTAACATCTACACGGTAAGAGGGAATGGTTAGTCCCATTCCTGTTTCGGTAACATTATTTACGCGAATTTCTAGGCTCGCTAAAATAGATTTTATGGTTTCTTCTTCCAGGTTTTCTCCAATGAGCTTATTGACCTTGTCGAAGGTTAAGAAAACCTGAAAATCTTCAATTTTCTTGAAATAAAGGTCATCAATATCGCTGGTAATTTCTCCGCCCGCAATCTCAGTAATTAGAAGCGCAGCTCTTTTTAATGAATATTCTACGGAATTGATGTCAATCCCACGCTCAAACCTGAACGAGGCATCAGTACTCAACCCGTGACGTTTAGCGGTTTTTCTGATGCTAACAGGATTGAAGTAAGCACTTTCTAAAAAAACTTTGGTGGTGTTTTGTGTAACTCCGCTTGTAATTCCTCCAAAAACTCCCGCGATACAAAGTGGTTTTTCAGCATCACAGATCATAAGGTCTTCCTCGTGAAGTTCGCGTTCCACTTCGTCTAAAGTGGTGAATTTTGTGCCTGAAGGCAGGGTTTTTACATTGATCTGATTTCCGGCTATTTTTCCCGCATCAAAAGCGTGTAAAGGCTGACCCAATTCGTGCATTACGTAATTGGTGGCGTCTACTATGTTATTCTTAGGAGTAATTCCAATGGCTTTTAATCTGTTTTGGAGCCATCCCGGAGAGGCTTCCACCTTAATATCTGAAATTGTAACACCGCAATATCTTGGTGCAAGATTCGAATCTTCAACTTTAATGGGGATTTTTAGACTTCGGCTATCAACATGAAAACTACTCACCGAAGGGGTGATAAGTTCAAGGGATTTTCCTTGTTGCTGATAACCGGCTTTGAGGTCACGTGCTACGCCACAGTGGCTCATAGCGTCAGCTCGGTTTGGGGTTAATCCTATTTCAAAAACCTGATCATTTTCAACCTCAAAGATTTCTGCAACAGGTTTTCCCGGAATGAGATCGTCTTTCATCACCATTATCCCTTCATGATCGTCGCTTATGCCAAGCTCTTTTTCAGAACAGATCATTCCGAAACTGGCTTCCCCACGAATTTTACCTTTCTTAATTGGCCAGGCTTCCCCTTTATCGTCGTAAAGCGTAGTGCCAATTGTTGCAACCGGCACTTTCTGACCGGCGGCTACATTGGGTGCACCACAAACGATCTGTACCTGCTCACCATTGCCGAGATCTACATTGGTCAGTTTTAACTTATCAGCATTTGGATGGTCCTCGCAGCTAAGCACATGTCCTACTACGATTCCCTGTAATCCGCCTTTTACACTCTGAAATTCCTGAATACCTTCTACCTCAAGACCAAGATCCGTAAGTAATTCTCCTGTTTCCACAGGGTTTTCAGGGAGTTTAATAAATTGCTTTAACCAGTTATATGAAATCTTCATCGAATAGTTTTTTCAGGCAGCAAAGATAGTATTACGAACGGTTTTGGCATAATTTGAAATTTTAATTTTGGCCTAATTATAAATAAAAAAGAGAAGCTCCGGGCTTCTCTTTTTATTCTTTCAATATTTTTGGATTATGCTTTACGTTTAAATTTCATTTCGGATGCTTTTTCCCATTCCTGGCTGTTTTCCTTTTGAACAAATACATTCCATTGAATGTTATCTTTATCGGTACGTGTTATTTCATGCCGTGCCATCCTTTTTACATTATCCTGAAGATATTCTTCCATCATTTCGATCTGGTTTCCAGAAAGATCTTTAATTGCTAAGTTCGAAATCTCAATCCCGGAGGGGTCAGTAGCATTTATATAGGCCATTTCATACCTGTCTTCTAAAGCATCATAGGCTATTATTCGCTCACAACAGGGATTGTTTTGAGCATTTGTATGTTTGATGCGCAATACAGTTTCACCGGGCAAGTAATTGATACTATGAGAGCTAGGCGGAACATCTATAGCATTACCATCGCGATATCCGGTTTGTTCCATAGTCCATTCCCCGGCTAAGAAGTCCAGTTTGCGGTGTTTGTTTTCCAGTTTTGAAAGTTTAGCTTTAGAGCCGGCAAGAATTCTGGTTTTTTCGTCTTCGTTAGAACTGTTTTGAGCTATTTCAATAGATTTTTTCAGATACTTTTTAGCCTCTTCTGTTTCTCCTTTCTCGATGAGGTAATCGGCGTAAGAGTCATTGGGATTGGCTGCATCAGGATACTCTTTCATATTATATTTGAAAATCTTCTTTGCCGCGTCCATATCCTTTTCTTCCATAAGCTTATAGCCTATGGCATTCAATTCCCACTCATCCCAATTGTAATTTTCCTTTTCCTCTTTTTTTAATTTTTCATAATGGGCCAGGGCCGCATCGATGCCATTCGCCTCATACTCCTCATAAACTTCCTCTCCAATAGAGTTTTTCTCCTTCTCATTCTGTGCAACAGCACTTGTAGCCAGACTCATAAAAAAGATTCCGGTTAGTATCAATAATCTTGTTTTCATAACTCCTATGATTTAATGGTTAACCTAATAAATTTACGAATAAACTCTATTTCAATAGTTTATGTTTAAAGGCTGTGGAGTCCCTGGAATTATTTTGAGAAGCACTTATTCATATCTTATT
>NZ_JBEPWD010000022.1:0-30090 GCF_041642575.1 Salegentibacter sp.
GGAAGAAAGCTCTTGAGATTCACCGAATTGAAGACTGAGTTGCTGTTTCTCCTCCTGAATCTTGTTGTAATTGACCTCCAGCTCACTATACTCTTCAGAATATTCTGATTCCATAACGCTTTGGGTCGCCGCCGGATTAAAATTCAGAGGCGCTGTGTTGAATTGATAAAACACAAAGACCATAACTCCTACTAAAAGGATAAAGAACTGCATAGGTACCTTTAGAAAGCCGTTCATGATCATTCCCATCTGGCTTTCCCGTAGCGATCTTCCGCTTAAATAACGCTGCACCTGACTTTGATCCGTTCCGAAGTAGGAGAGGGCCAGGAAAGTTCCGCCTATCACGCCGGTCCAAACGGTGTATCGGTTCTCCAGATCGAAGGAGAAATCAAGTACGTCCATTTTACCACTCGCACCGGCGATCTCCAGGGCATTGCTGAAGTTTATGTCTTCCGGCAGGTAATTCAGGATAATGATAAAAGTAGCGATCATTCCGGTAAAGATCACTGCCATTTGTTGTTTTTGGGTAACGTTTACTGCCTTGGTTCCCCCGGAAACCGTATAGATGATCACCAAAACCCCAATAAGAATTGTTAGTCCGTTGAGGTTCCACCCCAAAACAGCTGAAAGGATTATAGCCGGAGCAAAAATGGTAATCCCTGCTGCCAGTCCCCGTTGGATCAAAAACAGGAACGCCGTAAGAGTCCTGGTTTTTCGGTCAAAACGTGTTTCCAGGTACTCATAGGCGGTATAAACTTTTAATCGGTGGTAAATAGGTATGAAAACCAGGCAAATGATCACCATCGCAATAGGTAATCCGAAATAGAATTGTACAAAGCCCATCCCATCGTGAAAAGCCTGGCCGGGCGTGGAAAGAAAGGTAATAGCACTTGCCTGGGTAGCCATTACCGAAAGGCCAACGGTCCACCACTGGGCTTCGTTCCCTCCGCGAATATAATCCTGGACATTCCTGCTGCCCCGTGATTTGTAAACTCCATAAATAACTATAAAAGCAAGCGTGCCGGAAAGCACTATCCAATCTATAATTTCCATATCAGGAGAAGGTCTTCATTACAAAATAAAACAGGATGATGTAAATAGCATTGACGATCAATACTAAGGTATAGGACTTCTTCCAGATGTATTTTTCAGGTTTATTCATTCTTTTCCGATTGAGACCATATTTGCAAAGAGACGATAAGCTCCCGGAACGCCTTCAGGAAATTGCCTGAAAAAGCTTAATCCCGTGTAGATAAAATAGCCGTCCCCATATTTTGCAACCAGTAAACTGCCCTGTGTTGGTTCCTCGCCTTTGTCTTTCATAGAGAGAATTGGAGCGAATTCTTCGCTCCACTGGTCTGGGAAATACAAGCCGCGCTCCTGTACCCAGTTTTTAAAATCATTTTCGGTGATCTTATTGGGTTTATTTAAAACCGGGTGGTTTTTGTCAAGAAAGCTAACTTCAGCTCTTTCATCGGTTACTCTATCCCGGGAAATTTGAAGGGGGAAAGGTGCAGGATTATCTACCAGCATCCCACGGCTGGTATTATACTGCACGATAAGATTTCCGCCATTTTTAACGTATTCCAGAAGATGCTTTTGCGCAAATTTAAGCTCGTCTACAACATTGTAAGCTCTTATCCCGGTTACGACGGCATCAAATTTACTAAGAGAATTATCGGATATCTCTGCAGGATCAACCTGTTCTACACGGTATCCTATCTGCTCCAGGCTTTGAGGTACTGCATCACCGGCTCCATCAATGTATCCTATATATTCTCCTTTTTTCTGAATTTCAATCCTCACCGCCTTGAGCTTTGCAGGCATAACTAGGTTCTGTAACGGAATATGCTTGTAATCTATTTGAATTAATTCATCCGTATATTCTTTTTCCCCAATTTTGGCTACAGGTCTTATGAAGGTTTCATCCTGATCGTCTGGAGGAATGATCTCGAAAGTGAGGATGGCTGTGCCTCCTTTTTGATCTATTCTGAAATCAGCTGATTCTGGAAGGGTTTTCCAGTTCTTTCCGGATTCCAGTCTCAGGCTGCCTTTTAGATTATCTCTTCCGGCCTTTATTACTACTGAAATTGAACGCGGCTCGTTTAGTTCAAAGATTTCCACATCTTTTTCAAAGGAGACAGAAACTTCAGGAATGATCATAAAAGGACGATAGGTTTCTCCTACTACTGCGTCATTATATTTATAGATAACAGGCCTGTTGAACTCTATTTCAGTTCCGTTAAAATCCATCCTGAAAGTGGCCTGGGTTTCAACCGGAGTTTTGGGAAGCCCAATCATTTCGGAATCTTCCACAAGGTACATTCCGTTTGTAGATTCTTTTTGAAGCCAGTAAGGGGTGGTGTTTTTAGTAGATTCCGGTAGGTGGAAATCAAGCTCGGAGACCCAGCTCTGATTATTTTTTAAGCTTTGCCCTACCTGAAGCCGGGAATTATTAGGACTAAGCTCAACCGAATTTAATGTTACAGGATAGCTGCTTCTGTTTATTGCTTCCAGGTTTAGCGAAACCTTTTCTCCGGCTGTAACAGATGGAGTTTCAGCAGCCGCTTCCAGGAAAAGTCCGGAGGAGGCTGCGATAATATCTTTAATTTGATTTGTTTTGACTTCCCGCCAATGCTCATTTTCCAGTTCCTGAATAAGCTTGTATGCCTTAACTAGTTCAGGTAGACTTTGAGATGGATCTCTGAAATTAAATTCGGTTTCTACTTTCTTCAAGATATCTCCAATTTCCCGGCCTCCTTCTATTCTGTTCCAACTTGTATCAATGCCTTCAAAAACATCGCTTTCCGGCATCTCCCCTTTAATGAGCTCCAGGTATTCGTTAGAAGTGCCTCTGGTGCCTGTACTACCAAAACCCTGCGATTGATGCTGACTGCGGCTTAAAGCTGCGATCTCAGAGTTTGAAAGTCCCAGTTCAGGGAAATAAACCCCTACATCCAATGACAACATAGCCGATTTATCGGCTTCTTCAAAAGCTTCTCTGCTTCCGTAGAACCAATGTGAGGTATTAAAAAAAGCGCGTTTTGGTTGAAATGCAGCGGTGGAATTTAATTGTTCAGGAAATGCAGAGGAATCTGCAGCGAGTTCAAAAGCCTCCAGGCTTAATAGTGCTGAAGAGGTGTGATGACCGTGAGTACTGCCGGGAGACCGGTGATCAAAACGGTTTATGATCACATCGGGTTTAAATTTTCTTATTGCCAGCACCACATCGCTCAAAACTTTGTTCTTATCCCAGATTTTCAAGGTCTCGTCAGGATTTTTAGAATAACCGAAATCTTTAGCTCTGGTGAAGATCTGCTCTCCACCATCTATTTTTCTTGCTGCCAGGAGTTCATGAGTTCGAATAAGTCCTAGTTGTTCCTGAAGTTCGGGGCCTATCAGGTTTTGGCCTCCATCCCCGCGGGTTAAAGAAAGGTATGCAACACGGGCTTTTTTCTTGTTAGCAAAATAGGAGATAAGTCGGGTGTTTTCATCATCAGGATGCGCACCTACATACAGAACTGAACCAAGAAAGTTCAGTTTTTTAATCTCCTGGTGGATTTCTGAAGCATTTAATTTTTCCGGAGTTTGGGCCTGGGTAAATCCCAGAATGAAAAATAAAAGAACACTAAAGATCTTAGGCATAAAATATAAAATTATGGTCTTCCTCAAATATAATAACTTTCAGGGGTAATAAAAGCGGGGCTGGAGCTTTAACTTTTAAAGTGCATCTTTCCCTTCATCAGTAAGAAAATCCTTTTCCACCAGGGATACGGCTTTTTGAAGCATTAGGTTATTAGGATATGTGATTAGCTCTCCTTCTAAGGTCCTCAAATGCAGATGAAAAGACTTAATGTCTTCAATAATAGCTTCAATAGGCATGTCTTTGTCATGAATCCTGATTTTATCACCTATTTTATATGGAAAACTAAAGAACAAAATGATTCCCGAGGTAACATTACTTAGGATTGACCAAATAGCAAATAAAGCCACTCCTATTACAGCAAAAACCGAAGAAAATATCAGGGAAAGTTCAGCTATACCGACACCCCACGCCAGGGAAAGCAAAAATGCTGCAATTAGTACAATAAGAATATTGATGTATTTGAACATTAAGCGCGTACGGGTTATATGAATTTCTCCTCTTTGTCCCACCCTGTGGGCTGCCTTTTTAAGAATCAGCTGAATAATAAGCAAGATTATAACCGTTACAACAGTATATGCAATTTCGTTTCGATAAGAACTAAAGATCTCGTACATTATTAAAGTAAAAAGTTATGTAGATTCATTTAATGTTTTGTAAAATAGCTAATTATAGTCTTCCAATATCCAGAAGAGTGTCGTAAACCAAATGAGTTGGTAGACCAACCACATTAAAATAACTTCCTTCAATATTTGTTATTCCAATCAGGCCAATCCATTCCTGGATAGCATAGCCTCCCGCTTTATCAAAAGGTTTAAATTTTTCTACGTAATAATCTATCTCGTCCTGGCTAAGTTCTTTAAATGTAACCTGTGTTTTTGCATTTAAAGTTCGTTGAATCTTAGAAGTCGTAAAACAAACCGAGGTAATTACTTCGTGGGAATGTCCTGAGAGGGAGTTCAGCATAGCTTTGGCCTCCTCCGGGTTTTCTGGTTTTCCAAGGGCCTTGCCTTTATGACAAACAATGGTGTCGCTGGTGATGAGGATCTGGTTTGGTTTTAATTCCTTCTGAAAAGCTTCTGCTTTAAGTTCGGCCAGAAAATCTGTTATTTCTTCATTTTCCAGAGATGGAGGGTAAACTTCCTTGACCGGGCGAACATCGGTGGTAAAAGAAATTTCCAGCTCCCTGAAAAATTGTTGTCTCCTTGGTGATCCTGAAGCCAGGATAATCTCTTTGTCTTTTAGAAAATCTTTCAACATAATTTATTCCAGTAATATTTGATGAAATCCAATAGATATCAATCCGAAAAATAAGATTATTTTAAGGATTAAACTCAACCTGGAGAAGTCTTTTTGTTTTGTCGCTGATAAGATCTGGACCAGAAAATATAACAGGGGAGCAATAATTAAAAACAAAACATATAGTACTGCAGTGGTATTTTCGAATAGATATGAATAGATATAGTAAAGAATGGCTATTAAAGGAATGAGACCAATCACAAAAATGACCTTATTGGTACGAGCCGTTCCTAATATAATCGGAAGGGTATTACCGCCCGCATTATAATCCCCTTGAATATCTTCCTGATCCTTAACCATTTCCCGTAATAAATTAATAAAGAATCCGAAAAAGGAGTAATCCAGTAAAATAGAGAAATACATTGCCTGTTGCGCCCGGTTCACCGGATTGATCGCCGGTAAGAGATCAAAGATACCCGGCAGGGCTGCAACCCCTGCCACGAGAAAGCTCACTGTGATATTTCCGGCCAGAGGAACATTCTTCAGGTAAGAAGAATAAATATATAGCAGTGCAGAACTGAATATAAAAAGTGCAGAAAAAGCCGGTAAACCGATAACATTCGCCAGATAGAATCCAATGCCCACTCCAATTATATTGAAGCCAATAAACCAGTTAAAAGCCGTTTTTTCTGAAATCCCATTTCCGATATAGAGGTTTTTAGGCTTGTTGATCTTATCGGCCGTGACATCGTATAGATCATTGATGATGTATCCGCCGGCGGCCAGGGAAAGATTGGCGATAATCAAAAGAATATACCCGAAATCGCTTAGGGAAACAGCAGCTGAAGTGCTTTCGAAAAAAGCATATCTGATAAGCACGAGGCATACCGCAACGAAAATAAGGTTACCAATCCGAATGAGCTTTAGGAATTTCAGCATAGGGCTTATTTTGTAACTATTTTTAAGCCTACCAGGGAAATGATAAGGGTGCTTAGAAAAAAGATTCGCCAGAAATGAACGGGTTCCTTAAAAACCAGGATCCCCAAAATAACCGTCCCCACAGCACCAATTCCGGTCCAAACCGCGTATGCAGTTCCAATGGGTAAGCTTTGGGTAGCTTTATAAAGTAAAAACATGCTCAGGAATAAGCAAATTAAAAATCCCACCATCCACCAGGTAGCAGTACTTCCGGAGCTGAATTTAGCTTTACCCAGGCAAAAAGCGAAACCTACTTCAAATAAGCCGGCGAAAAGGAGGATTAACCAATTCATCTATTCTTCTATCCATTTTCCCTGAACCTTCATGACTTGTTCAATCACATCACGCACACAGCCTTTACCACCTTTTTTATGGGAAACATATTTTGAAATGTTTTTGATCTCAGCTACTGCATCCTGGGGACAACAGGGAAGCCCGATCTTCTGCATCGCGTAGTAATCGGGAATATCGTCACCCATGTAAAGAACCTGGTCTGGTTTGATATTGTAGATATCGAAAAATTCGTCCATTTGTTCTACTTTGTCCTGAATTCCGAGGTAAATATCTGTTAGTCCGAGTCCGCGCAATCTGCTTCTTACACCTTCATTTTTCCCCCCGGAAATAATACAAACGGTATACCCGGCCTGGTGTGCTGCTTTTAGCGCGTAGCCGTCTTTCATGTTCATGGTGCGTAAAAGCTCCCCCTGGGTGCTTATTTGTATGCTTCCATCGGTTAAGACGCCGTCTACGTCGAATACAAAGGTGTTGATGTCGTTAAGCTGTTCTTTATAATTCTTTTCCATAGAAATCCCGGATAGAGTTGGTTAGTATGTTATAGAGTTCTTGTTGTTTTGGTTCCAGCATGGCCAGATGTGTAGCAATTGTTTGTTTATCGTTTCTAAGAGCCGGACCTGTTTGGGCCTCGCGGGGAGCTAAACTTTCCAGCTTATCTATGGTTTCTCTTATCAGAGGTTTTAAGATGTCAAAAGGGATCTCATTTTTTCTGCAAATTTCTGCCCCCAGACTATAGAGATGGTTGGTGAAGTTATTTACATAAACTGCAGCCAGGTGAAGAGCTTTTCGCTGTTCAGAATCTATTTCGAAGATATTGTTTGAGATATTCTCCGCCAATTTCTTTAAAATTTCAAGATTTTCAACCGAATTGGCTTCCAAACAAATTGGGATTTCCCTGAAGTTAACATCTTTCTTTTTAGAGAAAGTTTGAACCGGATAAAAAACCCCGTGATTTTTAAAGCTTTTCAAAGTTTTTAATGCTACACTCCCCGAAGTGTGAACTACCAAAACTTCTTTATAAGGAATCATTTCAGCAACTTCAGCAATAACATCATCTTTCAGCGCCATAAGATAGATGTCGGCTTTTGCAAGCTTAGTGATTTCTGTAGTGGTTTTAGTGAACCTTTTAAATGGTTTCAAAGGCTCTGGCCGGTGATTATAAACCTGTATCAGTTTAATATTTTCGGCATTAGAAAAAGCTTTTGCAAGGTGGGTGGCTACATTGCCGGCTCCTAAAATTACCAGGTTTATCATGCTGCTAAATTATTAAAAATTTCCCTGCTTTCAGGTTGGTGCAGAATGATTTGATTTTAATGGGCAAAATGTTTAAAATTCCTTAAATTCGCAGCCGTTTAAAGCCTATCTTCATGCAGAATAAAATTGCCTCGATTCTTTTTTCTACCCGTCTTTTAGCTGTCTTATTTGTGGTATTTGCTGTAGCCCTTGCCCTGGGGACCTTTATAGAAAGCTGGTACACCATAGAAACTGCCAGAGTTATGATCTATAACACCTGGTGGTTTGAAGGGATTATGGTTCTTTTCGTCATTAATTTTTTAGGAAATATTAAGAGATATCAACTCTACAAACGGGAAAAATGGTCGTCTTTATTACTCCATCTATCTTTTATTTTGATCCTGGTTGGTGCCTTTGTTACCCGATATATCAGTTATGAAGGAGTAATGCCTATTAGAGAAGGAGAAACAACCAACGTTTTTCTATCTGAAAAAACCTTTCTTACCACTTTTATCGATGGCGAGATAGACGGTGAAGCACGAAGAAGAGTACTTCAGGAAGATGTGCTTTTTGCTCCTGAAACCGAGAATAACTATAAGCTCAGTACCGATTTTAAAGGACAACCCGTCACGGTTGAAGCCCTTGACTTTATCCACGGCGCTGAAGAGACACTGGTTCCAACTGAAGATGGCGAAAATTACCTGAAAATAGTGGAAGCCGGTGCCGGAGATCGTCACGATCATTTTATAAAGGAAGGCGAGGTGGAGAATATTCATAATGTTTTATTTACGCTGAACAACCCTACAGACGGTGCGATAAACATTGAATATGACGAAGAAAGCGGCGAATATCTTATTAATTCTCCCTTTGAAGGGGATTATATGCGAATGGCCGACCAGGAGGAAGGCTTACTGGTAAAAGATTCCACACAAAACCTAATGCTTCGCTCTCTTTATAATATCGGGAATATGCAGTTTGTTATTCCTGAACCTATGATTAGAGGGGAATATGACGTTGTTCCAACTAAAGAAAAAACCGATGGGCAGACCGATGGTGTGATCCTGAAAGTAACTTCGGAAGGGGAATCTGAAACAGTGAAATTACTGGGTGGCCAGGGAATTGCAAATGAGCCTAAAAAAGTGGAATTAGCAGGACTTGATATTTATCTCAATTACGGAAGTAAAGAAATAGAGTTGCCGTTTAGTATCAAATTGAATGACTTTATCGCCGATAAATATCCCGGAACAGAAAAGAGCTATTCCTCCTTTAAAAGTAAGATAGAGGTTATAGATGAGGATGGTGATTTTCCCTATGAGATATATATGAATCATGTACTGGATCACAAGGGTTATCGTTTCTTCCAGGCTAGTTTTCATCCCGATGAAAAAGGAACTGTGCTTTCTGTAAACCATGATTATTGGGGAACCTGGATCACTTATATCGGCTATACCTTGCTTTATATAGGCTTGATGTGGGTTCTTTTTGCGCCGGGCTCACGTTTTGGTAATCTAAAAGTTATGTTGGATAAGGTGAAAGCTAAAAAGAAAAATCTGGTTGGAATATTAGCATTCCTCTTATTTCCATTAGGTGGTTTTGCACAGGAAATAACCCAGGAAGAAACCGATCATGCTCATATTGAAGCACAGCAAAAACAAATAGATTCTATCCTGCAGAATAATGCCGTGGATGAGGAACACGCAGCAAAATTCGGGAAACTGATTATCCAGGATGCGGGGGGTAGAATGAAACCTGCCAACACATATTCTTCTGAATTATTAAGAAAATTAAGTAAAAAGGATTCCTATAAAGGTTTGAATGCCGATCAGGTGCTGGTGTCCCTCACCGAAAATCCTACGATCTGGTACACCGTACCGCTTATCTATGTCAAACCCGACAACGATAGTATCCGAAAGATTGCCGGGGTTAAGGAAGATAAAAAATACCTGGCCCTTACCGATTTCTTTGACAACAATGGTTCTTATAAACTCTCCCTTTATTTGGAAGATGCATATCAGGCTGCAGTTCCAAACCAGTTTCAGAAGGATTTTATCGAGACTGATAAAAAGGTGAATTTAATGTACCAGGCTCTTCAGGGTAAAGTATTAAGAATTTTCCCCATTCCGGAGCACGAAAACAATAAATGGGTATCCTATCCCGAAGTGGAAGAAGCCGAATTTAAAGGAATGGATTCCGTATACACCAAACAAATTCTTCCGCTTTATATGACCGCTTTGCAGGATGCACGGGAAAGTGGCGATTATACCAGGGCCGAAGAGTTTTTGAGCAGTATAAAAGGTTTTCAGAAGAAATTCGGTGGTGATATCCTTCCTTCAGAAGAAAGGATAGATGCAGAGATAGCTTATAATAAATATGATGTGTTCAGAAACCTCTTCTGGATGTATATGGTAGCCGGACTTTTTATGCTGGTGGTGGTTATCGTTCAGATATTTTACGATAATAAACCTATAAGAATCCTTATTAAAGGAAGTATTGTTATTATCGGTCTCCTGTTTTTGTTGCATACCTTAGGACTTGCTGCGCGCTGGTATATCTCAGGGCACGCACCATGGAGTGATGCCTATGAGTCTATGATATATGTAGCCTGGGCTACAATGTTCTTCGGACTCGCCTTCGGAAGGAATAGTAACCTTACTATCGCTGCTACGGCTTTTGTTACTTCCATGATCCTTATGATCTCTCACTGGAACTGGATGGATCCTTCAATTGCCAACCTGGAACCTGTATTGGATTCTTACTGGTTGATGATTCACGTTTCGGTGATTGTGGGGAGTTATGGTCCATTTACCTTAGGAATGATCCTGGGTGTCGTGGCACTTCTACTAATGATAATGACCACTTCTAAGAATAAGAAGAAGATGGATCTAAACATAAAAGAGATTACCATAATTACTGAAATGGCATTAACCGTTGGTCTTGTTATGTTAACTATAGGAAATTTCCTTGGAGGGCAATGGGCGAATGAAAGCTGGGGTCGTTACTGGGGCTGGGATCCAAAGGAAACCTGGGCTCTTATCAGCATTATGGTGTATGCCTTTGTAATTCATATGAGATTAATTCCCGGGCTTAGAAGCAGGTGGTTCTTTAACCTTATGGCCATTGTAGCCTTTGCCAGTATCCTAATGACTTACTTTGGGGTTAACTTCTATCTTGCAGGTTTACACTCTTATGCCAGTGGAGATAAAGTGATCACTCCTACTTTTATATATTACTCTGTAGCGGTAGTTGCTCTACTGGGGGCTGTTTCCTATTGGAGATTTCAGAAATATTACGCAAAGAAGAAATAATCTTTGAGATTGGACATAAAAAAATCCTGCCCGATGGCAGGATTTTTTGTTTTAATGAAGGAAGCTTTATTTCAGTCCTCCCACCATATCTTTGGGTTGTACCCATTCGTCAAATTGCTCGGAGGTAACATGGCCTAATCTTACGGCCTCTTCTTTTAAAGTAGTGCCGTTCTTATGGGCTTCGTTGGCAATCTCAGCAGCTTTGTAATAACCAATTTTTGTATTAAGAGCTGTTACCAGCATCAGGGAGTTATTCAAATGCTCCTGAATACGTGGCATGTTAGCTTCAATCCCTGTTGCACAGTTTTCATTGAACGAAACACAGGCATCTCCAATTAATTGTGCGCTTTGAAGCAGGTTCGCAGCCATAACCGGCTTAAATACATTCAGTTCAAACTGTCCCTGCATTCCCCCAACACTCATCGTAACATCATTACCAATAACCTGGGCACAGACCATAGTTAATGCTTCAACCTGGGTTGGATTTACTTTACCGGGCATAATGGAAGAACCGGGTTCATTTGCAGGAATATTTATTTCTCCAATACCGCTTCGCGGTCCTGAAGCCAGCATTCTTATGTCGTTGGCAATTTTATTGAGGGAAACTGCCAGTTGCTTTAATGCTCCGTGGGTTTCTACAAAAGCATCATGAGCGGCAAGAGCTTCAAATTTATTGGGCGCGGAAGTGAAAGGAAGCTCGGTAAATTTTGAAATGAATTCTGCTACCCTTTTTGAATATCCCTTTGGAGTGTTAAGTCCGGTTCCCACAGCTGTACCACCCAGAGCGAGTTCAGAAAGGTGTGGTAAGGTGTTTTCAAGTGCTTTTATGCCATAATCCAGCTGGGCAGCGTAACCGCTAAATTCCTGCCCCAGGGTTAGGGGAGTGGCATCCATAAAGTGGGTACGGCCAATTTTCACAACATCTTTAAACTCTTCAGATTTTTTCTTCAGCGTGTCTCTTAATTTTTTCACGCCCGGAAGGGTTGTCTGGGTTATTTTCTTATAAGCCGCTATGTGCATTCCGGTAGGAAAGGTATCGTTTGACGATTGTGATTTATTTACATCATCGTTTGGAGAAAGGGTTTTCTCTCCTTCCCCAATAGTTTTTCCGGCTAGTTGGTGGGCCCGGTTAGCGATCACCTCATTAAGGTTCATATTGCTTTGAGTCCCACTTCCGGTTTGCCAGATCACCAGGGGAAACTGGTCGTCGTGCTTTCCAGCCAGGATCTCATCGCAAACCTGGGCGATATAATCTCTTTTTTCTACGGGAAGGGCACCTAATTCGCAATTAGTGTAAGCTGCGGCTTTTTTTAGGTAGGCAAAGCCGTAAACGATTTCAAGGGGCATGCTGGCGGCCGGTCCTATTTTAAAGTTGTTCCGGGAACGTTCGGTTTGGGCACCCCAGAGTTTATCGGCAGGAACTTTAACCTCACCTATGGTATCTTTTTCTATTCTGTATTCCATAATTTAAATAATTAGTTCTCTTACAAATTTACAAGTTAAGCGCTTTCTTCAGCCTAAATTAAAAGAAAATTTAAGCCCAGGATTCAGTCAAAATGGAGATTAAAGCCTAAAAGTTGAATTTTATTTATGAATTACCCCCCAGAGTTTATATCTTTGAAGCTGATTCAAAAATTTTTGAAAGTTATGTTCGAATTCGATCAGTACCTCGGTTTTTTGGCTTTCCTAGTGATCTTAACGATTGGATTCTGGTTAATGATCTTTCTAATGGCAATAATGCCTTACTGGATTGGTGGTTCGGTTATGGAATTGCTTAAAGAGAAAAAAGAGGCCAGGAGAAAAGCTAAAGAAGAAAAAGCATAAAAAAAGGGACTAATTTTAGTCCCTTTTTTTATGCTGTATTTCAGGTTTTAGCCTTCAAAGTCTCCTTCATCCATATTTCCGTCATTACCATTTCTTCTATTCTGTTCTCTCTTTTGCTGGTTAAATCTGTAAATAAGCGATACCGTAACATTTTGCCCTTGTCTCCACTGAAATTCGCTGTACCTATCATAGGTGTCAGTTGAAGTAAAAGATTCTCTTTTCCTGGAATCCAAAAGGTCTCTCACGTTAAGGGATAGGGTTGCATTTTCATTAAAAATATCCTTACTTAGAGCAAGATCTATGGAAAGAATTCCTTCTTGTGTTCCCTGTACACCTTCTGAAGCACCGCGGTAGAAAGCATTGGTCTGCCAATCTATTTTTGCCGGAAGGCTAACTTTTGAGCTGAAACGTGCAAACCAGCTGGTGTTTTCCGCATCGTAATTCTTACCGTTAAATTCTCCTTCCGTTTTGAATTGAAAGAAATTAAAGCTACTATTTAATCTTAGCCAGTCAGCAGGATTATATAACAGTCCTAGTTCGGCGCCGGTTCTTTTATTGCTGGCAAGGTTTACCGGGATGGTTCTAATCACATTAGTTCCTGCAATATTTTCCTCAATGCGTTCAAAAGACTCGGTTTCATGTTGGTAGTAAACTGATGAGGTCAAGGTTAATTTTTCCCATCTTTTCAAATAACCAAGATCAAAAGCGTTGGAGTAGGCCGGTTGTAAATTAGGATTTCCCTGGAAAACATTGTTGTTACTGCTTCGGGAAGGGAAAGGATTGATAAACCAACCTCGTGGACGGTTGATCCTTCGGTTATATCCTAAAGTAATATTTTCTCTTTCAGCAAGTTCATAAATGAAGTTAACCGTTGGAAATAACCCAAGGTATTTATTATCGAAATCGGTGTCAATTGCGAATCCAAAAACATCTTCCAGTTCGGCATCGGTTAACTCACTGTCAATTTTTCCTTTTAGCTGAGTGTTTTCTAATCTCAATCCAAGAAGAAAGGACAACTGGCCGAATTTGGTTCCGTATTGTGTATAAAGTGCGTTTACATTCTCAGAATAATCAAAAACATTGGTAAGGCTTTCATTGAGTTCTAAATCTCCGGTCACAGGATTTTCCTGAAACAAGGTGTAATCTGTGATCTCATTTTCAAAATTCCCACGGTATCCTGCCTCAAATTGAGATTCCTCTCCCAGAGGCAACACATAATCAGCCTGAATAAGATATTCTTTCTGGTCTTCAATAGTATTGATGTTTTCACCAATCAAATCCACCGGGCGATTATCGGTGTTATAATCTTCTCTTTCTCCAATTGTAGTAAACTGGGTTTCCTTATCGGTTTCAAACTGAAGATCGGCAGTAAGTTTATGACCATTATCGTCAAAATTATTTACATAATTAAGGGAGAATTGCCAACTATCGTCATTTTCGGTTTGCCGTTCTTCTCTGGTAGTTCCTAAAACCTGGTTTGCATTAATGTAATTATCAGTTACGTTGGTGGTAAGATCTTCATCCTCTCCATAACGGTAAAAAACCGAACCGGTAATTGAAGATTGCTCATTGATGAAATATTCCATACCAAAACTGGTATTGAAATTTCTGTTAAGTCGTTCAATATCCCGATCTTCAACAATTCTGTCAAATTCCACTCCGCTGTTTTCATTGTATCGGGTATCGAAAAAACCTCCACCGGGGGCATCAAAATATCTGAAACCTGTATTTGTAAAGAGATTAAATTTTTCTGTGCGGTAATTTAAATTGGCTGAAATGCCGGCATTGGCGGGAGTTCCTGCATTCAGACTTAAGGAGCCATTAAAACCAAGAGTTTCTTGTTGCCTTAAAATGATATTCAGAATACCGGCAGTTCCTTCGGCATCATACCTGGCAGAAGGAGAAGTAATCACTTCAACCCGCTCAATGGCATCTGCAGGTAATTGGTTTAGAACATCTGAATCGCCAAAACCTGCCATAGCTGATGGTTTTCCGTTTATAAGAATCCTTACGTTTTCATTTCCACGAAGGCTTATTCCACCGTCAATATCCACAGAAACCGAAGGTACATTATTAAGAGCGTCACCTACGGTACCACCGGCAGTAGTTAGATCCTTTCCAATATTATATATTTTTTTATCCAACCGAACATCAACCTGCGTGGTTTCTGCCCGCACAATAACTTCATCGAGATTGGCTGAAGAAACACCTAGCTTTATTGTTCCCAGGTCTAGATCTGAGTCAACCTTTCTGTTATTAAATTGTTTTGGTTCGTAGGAGATAAATTCCACTAGAATATTATAAGTGCCTTCTGGCACTTCAATCTCAAATTTTCCATCTATATCGGTAACCCCGCCGTTTATATCTGAAGGGTCATTTGTATTGGTAATGGAGATTGTGGCATATTCCAAAGGAACCTCAAGATCGTCATCAATGACGGTCCCGGAAATAGTATGTTGAGAACTTCGTTGAGAATAGCCCTGGATACTCAGGCTGAAAAATAACAAAAACGCTGAAAGCGCGATTAGATTTTTGGTGGTCATAGAATATTTTAGTTCTATGACTTCCTTACATCGCGATGGTTTAATGAAACATTGGTTAAACTTCCGTTAAACCAACGTTTCCTGCGTTTTTCGGTTTTTGAAGAGGAACAAATAAATCTGAAAATCAGTTTTTAAGACTTTCGGGTTAAACCTTTATTTACCTGAATATATTTTTCAAACTGATCCTCAGTAAGAATCTTTTTTAATTTTTTATGCTCGTTTCGTTGAATGGCCTGAAGCTTTCTTATTAATGAATCTTCGTTAACTCCGGAGTTTAATACCTCGTTCTTTCTTATCGTATAGGCAATTATCACATCTTCCATAAGCAGGGTTTGCTCATGGTCCAGATTTAGTTGGTGTTTCCAGGTGTATGCGAGTTCGCGGGCTATTTCTTCAAGCTCCTCCCTGTTTCTTTTGTGAATATAGATTTGCGAATACACAAAACCGGCCACCAGTAACCCGGCGACTCCAATAAGTGCAATTCTTTGTTGTGATTTCATTTCAGATCAATTTATTCCAGTTATTTCAGATAAAAGTCTAAAGCAGTTTGTCAATCTCTTCAGCAGGCCTGCCAATTACTGCTTCATTTTCAGATTCTACGATAGGTCTTTCAATTAATTTAGGGTTTTGTGCCATAACTATAATCAATTCTCTATCGCTAAGATCTTTATTCTTGTAATTTTCTTTCCAGATCTTTTCGTTTTTCCTTACCAGTTGAATAGGAGCAATATTGAGTTTCTTTACCAAAGAAGTAAGTTCTTCTTCCGTAAGTTCGTCTTTTAAATACTCTCTTATTTTATATTCCTTCCCCGAATCTTCTACCTTCTGAAGGCCTTCCCGGGATTTTTTACATCTGGTGTTGTGATAAACGGTAATCATATAAGCTGAATTTTTCCTTAAAATAATCAATTAATTTTAAAATCGAAACAGGTTCGGGAATTTCTATCAATCTTCATTCCGTTGACCCATCATCATAAGATATGCTTTAAGAAAAGCATCTATAGAACCATTCATTACATCATCTACATTTCCCGTTTCTTCTCCGGTTCTAACGTCTTTTACTAGTTTATAAGGATGCATCACATAATTTCTTATCTGTGAACCCCATTCGATCTTCATTTTAGAATCTTCTATCTCTCGTCTTTGTTCCTGTTGTTTCTGAAGTTCGATCTCATACAACTGACTTTTTAAAAGTTGCATAGCCTTGGTTTTATTCTCCAACTGAGAACGGGTTTCAGAGTTTTCCACAACAATTCCGGTAGGGGCGTGGCGCAGTCTTACAGCAGTTTCCACTTTGTTTACATTCTGGCCTCCGGCTCCTGAAGAGCGCATAGTTTCCCAGGATATTTCGGATGGATTGATATCTATCTCAATGCTGTCATCAGCCAGCGGGTAAACATATACAGAAGCAAAAGAAGTGTGCCTTTTGGCATTACTGTCAAACGGGGAAATTCGTACCAACCTGTGGACTCCGTTCTCTCCTTTTAACCAACCGAAAGCAAATTCACCTTCAATTTCCAGGGTGACTGTTTTTATTCCCGCAACTTCCCCGGCCTGGTAATTTAGTTCCTTGATCTTGAAACCTCGTTTTTCTGCCCACATGAGATACATGCGCATGAGCATTTCGGCCCAGTCACAGCTTTCGGTGCCTCCGGCCCCGGCTGTAATCTGCAATACCGCGCTCAAATTGTCGCCTTCTTCAGAAAGCATGTTTTTAAATTCCAGATCTTCAATAAGGTCTATAGCCAGCGAATGTTTTTCCTCAACATCTTCGGCAGAAGCTTCATCTTCGCGGTAGAATTCCAGGAGAACTTCCAGGTCGTCTAAAAGGGTTTCTGCCTTTTCATAATCTTTTACCCATTTCTTTATGGCATTGAGTTCCTGCATAAGAAGCTCTGCCTTTTTTGGATCGTTCCAGAAATCGGGAGCAAAGGTTTTTTCTTCCAGGTTTGTGATTTCTATCTGTTTGGCATCAATGTCAAAGATACCTCCTTAACGCACCAAGGCGCTCTCTAAGATCTTTTACCTGCTCTGTTGAGATCATGTAGTCTTAATTTTAGCGCAAAAATAGAATTAAAGGCCCCTACAGGAAAGTATTTAACGATAATTTTATAGTTTTAGCTGTCAAAAAAAAATCTCCAGATGCACCGACATTTACTTATTTTATTGTTCTTCAGTATCTCACATTTTAGCAATGCTCAATTTTTATCAGAAAAAGAAGATTTAAAATCTCAGAAAGGGTATTTCGATTTTCATTATAACGAAAAGGAAGATGAGATCTATCTTGAGGTAGACAAACTTGACACCGAATTCCTGTACACACATTTTTTAACCACCGGAATTGGTTCAAACGATATTGGTCTGGACCGCGGACAATTGGGAGACGGAGTAGTAGTTAAATTTGTGAAAGCCGGAAATAAACTTTTACTCGTTCAGCCTAATCAAAGATATCGCGCCGAAACCGATAATGAACTGGAAAAGCGAAGTGTTGAGCAAGCTTTCGCCAAATCGGTGATCTTTGGTTTTGAGATCAAAGAACAAAAGGATAATGTTTATGTTATTGATTTCACCCCATTTCTTATGCAGGATGCTCACGGAGTAGCTGAGCGATTAAAAAAAGGCGAATACGGTACTTATAAACTGGAAAAAAGCAGAAGTGCACTTTCTATGGAACGTACCAAAGCTTTTCCTGAGAATGTAGAATTTGAAGCCCTCCTTACTTTTAAAGGAGAACCCAACGGGAGGACTTTGCAATCTGTGGTTCCCGATACCAAAAATATTAGTTTGATTCAGCATCATTCATTTGTTAAGCTTCCGAATGACGGTTATGAGGAAAGAATTTTCGATCCCAGAAGCGGCGCTATTCACATTTCTTATCTTGATTATTCCAGCCCCGTTTATGAGCCAATTGAAAAACGTTTAGCCATTCGTCACCGACTTAAAAAGAAAGATTCCCTTGCAGAAATGAGTGAAGCTGAAGAACCTATTATATACTATTTGGATCCAGGAACGCCCGAGCCTGTAAAAACAGCCCTTCTCGATGGTGCAAAATGGTGGAACGAAGCTTTTGAGGAAATTGGTTATAAAGATGCTTTTCAGGTAAAGATGCTCCCAGAAGACGCCGATCCTCTTGATGTTCGCTATAATGTGATTCAATGGGTTCACCGTTCGACGCGAGGGTGGAGCTATGGAGCCAGCGTGGTAGATCCCCGAACCGGCGAGATCATTAAAGGACATGTTAGCCTGGGAAGTTTGCGAATTCGGCAGGATTTCATGATCGCACAGGCGCTTATGAACCGTCCTTTTGCTGAAGACGATAAGAATCATCAAAAAATGATGGAGATGGCGCTGGCCAGGATCAGGCAACTCTCTGCGCATGAAATAGGACATACAATTGGTTTCACTCATAATTTTGCTGCCAGCCCATCGGGAAGAAGCTCAGTGATGGATTATCCGCATCCGCAATTCAGTATTAAAGATGGAGAAATTGATTTCAGCAATGCTTATGCCACCGGGATGGGGGATTGGGACAAGCTTACTGTAAAATATTCCTATGCCGATATTCCTGAAGATACCTCAGAAAGAGAATTTCTGAATTCGGTAATTGAAGAAGCTCATGAAAAAGGCCTGCAATTTATTTCTGACGCTGATGCCCGGGCACAGGGTGGCGCTCATTTAAAAGCTCATTTGTGGGATAACGGAGAAGACGCGGTAGAGGAGTTGGACAGGGTTTTAGCAATTAGAAAAAAAGCCATTAATAATTTTTCGGAAGATAATATTCGAACACATGAGGCCTATTCGGTGTTGGAAGATGTATTTGTTCCGCTTTATTTCTTTCATAGATATCAAACCGAAGCAGCTGTGAAGTTGATTGGTGGAATGGATTACAATTATGCGGTAAAAGGAGGCAATGAAAAAGTTTGGGAAACGCTAAACGCCAAAAGTCAGAAGGAGGCTCTTTCGGGAATTCTAAAAACCCTGGATGCTAGCACCCTTGCCATACCTGAAGAGAAACTTGCGCTTTTTCCACCGCGGGCATTTGGTTTTAACCGAACCAGGGAGTCTTTTAAAAGCAATACTGGCGTAGCCTTTGATGTTATGGGAGCCCCGGTTACTGCTTCTGGAATGAGTGTTTCTCTTCTTTTGCATCCTGAAAGGGCTGCGAGACTTGTTCAGCAAAAAGCAATGGATAAAAAGCAGTTAGGGCTAGAGGAAGTGTTGGAAGAACTTATTTCTGAGACTATCAAATCATCGCATCGCGATAATTATTTAAATTCTGTCCAGGAAGCCATAAACTATAATATTTTTGAACATTTACTCTCACTTGCAGCTAACAGTAAAGTAACTCCTCAGGTTAGAGCGGTAACGAATTCAGCTATAGATGATCTGGAAGAGTGGCTTGGCGGCCGGGAAGCAGCTATAGATAAGTTAATGTTGCGCGACATTAGACAGTTCAGGGAGAATCCTGAGGATTTCAAAATTGAAAGTACTACCCCAAAAATTCCGGATGGAAGCCCTATTGGTAGTTTTGAATGTTTAATTGATGAAATATAATTTAAGAGATAAAAAATGAATTTCCGCCGGAGTTTATCCCGATTTTTGGGAGGGCGGAAATAACACAAAAACAAAATTATAAATAGATTTCTGCCTTCGCAGAAATGACAAAGCGATATTTATGAAAGAAATAGATTTAAGAAGTGACACGGTAACCCGGCCAACAAGCGGGATGCTGAAAGCGATTATGAGCGCTGAGGTTGGTGACGATGTGTACAAAGAAGACCCAACCGTAAATGCTTTGGAAGAAAAACTTGCTAATATGTTTGGAATGGACGAAGCTCTGTTCTTTCCAACGGGAAGTATGGCAAATCAGGCGGCTATAAAATTACACACTCAACCGGCAGAACAACTGATTTGCGATAAATGGGCTCACGTTTTTAATTACGAAGGCGGTGGAGCCTCGTTTAATAGTGGAGTTTCCTGTAAACTTGTAGATGGTAATCGCGGGATGATCACCGCTGCCCAGGTAGAGGAGAATATCAATCCACCCGACTTTTATCACAGTCCGTTAACTACTCTGGTGTGTTTGGAAAACACCACCAATAAAGGTGGTGGCGCCTGTTACGATATGGAAGAAATAAAGAGGATCCAAAAGGTATGTAATAAACATGAACTCGGACTTCATTTGGACGGAGCGAGGCTTTTTAATGCTCTTGTTGCAAAAGAGGAAGACCCAAAAGAATACGGAAAGATTTTTGACACCATTTCAGTTTGTTTGTCGAAAGGTTTGGGAACTCCCATGGGATCTGTTCTAATTGGTAATAAAAAACTGATGAAAGGAGCCATGCGGGTTCGAAAAGTGCTTGGCGGAGGAATGCGACAGGTGGGCTTTATGGCTGCCGCAGGGGTTTATGCTTTAGACCATCACGTAGACCGTCTGGCTATTGATCATAAAAGAGCTTCAGAAATTGGTGAAAAGTTATGCGACCAGGAATATGTGAAACTGGTAGAAGAGGTGGATACCAATATTGTAATATTTTATCTTCAGAATCCATCAGAAGAGGAAAAATTCATGAAACAGTTGCAAAAAGAAAAGATCCGGATTAGCAACATGGGGCAGGGCAAGCTCAGAATTGTTACCCATCTGGACTATTCAGAAGAAATGCATAAAAAGTTCCTGAAAGTCCTGGAACAGATCGAACTATAAAAATAAAAGCCCCGTCTAGACGGGGCTTTTTAATAATATCTTTTTGAACTTTTATTTTAACATATCAAGTCCTGGAATATCAGGCATGCCATCTTTAGCTACGGCAGCAAGTTCGGTTTCATTCATTTCAGAAGCCCGTTGAATTGCTTTATTCAGGGTAAGAACAAGGTAATCTTCCAGTTGTTCCTTGTCTTCCAAAAGCTCATCGGCTATACTGATATTTTTTATTTCTCTTGCTGCGGTAATGGTGACTTTTAAAAGGCCATCACTTGACTTCTCCTCAAAACTAACGGTCTTAAGACGCTCTTTAGTAGCTTCAACTTTTTCCTGGGTTTCCTTGAGTTTATTCATCATACCCATCATATCTCCAAACATATCTTCTTATTTTAAAAATTCTGAATGACAAATTTACTAAATTACCGCTTTAACAGCTTAATATGAAAACACTATTATTTTTTTTACTTGGAAGCCTTACATTTGCCACAGCACAAAATTCAACTGATTTGAAACAAGATATAATGCCTCCTAAAGCCCAGAAAATCGAGAAGAAACTGGAGTTTCATGGAGACCTGAGAATAGATGATTATTACTGGATGAATGACAGGGAAGATTTTAAGGTGATTGATTATCTAAAAAGCGAAAATGACTATAACGAGAAGATGACGGCTCATACTAAAGAGTTTCAGGAGAAACTTTTTGAGGAGATGAAATCACGAATCAAAGAAGATGACAAATCGGTGCCTTATAAACTGAATGATTACTGGTATCTAACCCGGTTTGAAAAAGGCTATGATTACCCCATTTATTCCCGTAAAAAAGAAAGTCTGGATGCTCCCGAAGAAGTGATGTTCAATGTAAATGAAATGGCTAAAGACCATGATTACTACAGCCTTGGTGGACTCAATGTAAGTGAGGATAATAAACTAGTCGCATTTGGAGTAGATACCGTTAGCCGAAGAAAATATACCATCCAGGTAAAAAACCTGGAAACCGGCGAGATATTATCTGATAAAATTGAAAATACCACGGGTGGCTCTACCTGGGCTGCTGATAATAAAACCCTTTTTTATACCAAGAAGGACGATCAGACATTAAGATCATACAGGATTTATAAACATGTTTTAGGGACTGATTCTTCGGAAGATGAACTTGTTTTTGAAGAAGAAGATGAAACTTTCAATACCTACGTTTATAAATCGAAATCAAGAGAGTATATAATTATTGGTTCCAGTAGTACTTTAACTACAGAATATCGGATTCTAAAAGCCGATGATCCAGCGGGAGAATTTAAGGTGATTCAGGATCGCGAAAGAGGGCTTGAATACAGTATTGCTCATTTTGGAGATCATTTTTACGTCCTTACCAATATGGACGATGCCACCAACTTTAAACTGATGAAAACTCCCGTTGATGCAACATCCAAAGAAAACTGGACCGATGTTATTCCACATCGGGAAGATGTTCTTCTGGAAGATATCGATATTTTTAAAGAGTACCTGGTTGTGAGTGAACGCAATAACGGCCTTAATAAAATTAAAGTCATGAGATGGGATGATGAGGAAGAGTATTATATTCCTTTTGATAATGAAACCTATACTGCTTATACCTCTATAAACCCTTCCTTTAATACCGATGTTTTAAGGTATACCTATAATTCCCTTACGACTCCAACTTCGGTTATCGATTTTAATATGGCAACCAGGGAGAAGACCGTTTTAAAAGAACAAGAAGTCCTGGGCGGAAATTTTGATAAAAACAATTACACTTCAGAAAGGATTTGGGCAACCGCGGCCGATGGTACAAAAGTTCCTGTTTCTTTGGTTTATCGCAAAGGTCTGGAAAAGAATTCTAAGAATCCTGTCTTGCAATACGCTTACGGCTCTTATGGATCAACCATAGATCCTTATTTTTCTTCGGTACGTTTGAGCTTGCTTGACAGAGGTTTTGTTTATGCTATAGCTCACATTCGGGGAGGAGAATACCTCGGTCGGAACTGGTATGAGGATGGAAAACTTTTCAGAAAGAAGAACACTTTTACCGATTTTATTGATGTTTCTAAACATTTAATCGAGGAGAATTACACTTCCAGTGATCATTTATATGCTATGGGTGGTTCTGCCGGTGGGCTACTAATGGGGGCAGTTGTGAATATGGCTCCTGAACTATATAACGGAGTGATTGCCGCTGTACCTTTTGTAGATGTGATCACAACAATGTTGGATGACAGTATTCCGCTTACTACCGGCGAATATGACGAATGGGGGAACCCCAATAATTTAGAATATTATGAATATATGAAATCTTATTCTCCATATGATAATGTGAAAGCCCAGGATTATCCGAATATGCTGGTTACAACAGGATTACACGATTCTCAGGTTCAATATTGGGAACCAGCTAAATGGGTTGCAAAATTAAGAGAATTTAAGACTGATAATAATATATTGTTATTTCATACCAACATGGAAGCAGGGCATGGTGGAGCATCAGGAAGATTTGAAGCACTAAAAGAAGTTGCCGAGGAGTACGCTTTTCTATTGGATTTGGAAGGTATAACCGAATAATTAAAAAATTTGACTTAACTTTGACCGGTTTGCAATCTGAACTTTTTCAATATTGAAAATTCAGTAAATTAATTTTGTAAAGAACTTCATTTATGAAAGAAGAATTGCAAGTTTATGATAACGTGTTACAATTAATAGGTAATACGCCGCTCATTCAACTTAAAAAAATCACAAAAGGAATTAAAGGCGATTTTTTCGCAAAAGTAGAAGCCTTTAATCCGGGACACTCCACCAAAGATCGCATCGCATTATACATCATCGAAGAAGCCGAAAAAAAAGGGATTCTAAAACCCGGTGATACTATAATTGAAACCACTTCAGGAAATACCGGTTTTAGTATTGCCATGGTGAGCATTATTAAAGGTTATGAATGTATTTTGGCAGTAAGTTCAAAATCTTCCAATGACAAGATCGATATGTTGAAGACTATGGGAGCTAAGGTTTATGTTTGCCCGGCTCACGTCGCAGCAGATGATCCTCGTTCTTATTATGAGGTGGCCAAAAGATTACATCAGGAGATTAAAGGGTCGGTTTATATCAATCAGTACTTCAATGAGCTTAATATGGATGCTCATTTTAAAAGCACCGGACCTGAGATCTGGAAACAAACTGAAGGAAAAATAACCCATTTAATTGCGTGTAGTGGTACAGGAGGTACAATTTCAGGAACCGCCCGCTACTTAAAGGAACAAAACCCCGAAATTAAGATTATAGGAATTGATGCCTATGGCTCAGTTCTTAAGAAATATCACGAAACCAAAGAATTTGATGCTGAAGAGATTTATCCGTACCGCATAGAAGGATTGGGCAAAAACCTTATCCCAACTGCTACAGATTTCGAAGCTATCGATAAGTTTGTAAAAGTGACCGATGAGGAAAGCGCGCATACAGCACGTGAACTGGCAAAAACCGAAGGTTTATTTGTAGGTTATACCAGTGGTGCTGCAATGCAAGGCCTTAAACAAGTTGCCGAGGAAGGTGAGTTTGATGAAAACAGTAAAGTAGTGCTTATTTTTCCGGATCATGGTTCAAGATATATGAGCAAGATCTACAATGATAACTGGATGAATGAGCAAGGCTTTTTTGATACTCAGAATGAAGCCGCTGCACAGGCGATTGAATTCATAAAGTAAAATTTTGATAACATACAGCGAAAATATCAAGGCATCCCGGAGCACGGGATGCCTTTGTTTTTATGTTAAATTAAGTCCAAAAAATAACTTTGTACAGTTGATTCTATTTTAAGTATTTTTGCGGCTAGTTAAAAAAACATCGATGAGAGACTTATTTGATAAAATTTATAAAGATAAAGGACCATTAGGAAAATGGGCAGAGCAGGCCGAGGGCTATTTTGTATTCCCAAAGTTAGAAGGCCCAATTTCAAATAGAATGAAGTTTAGAGGGAAAGATGTTATCACATGGAGTATAAACGATTATTTAGGTCTTTCTAATCATCCTGAAGTAAGAAAAGTTGATGCCGAGGCTGCTGCCGAATACGGTTCTGCATATCCTATGGGTGCCAGAATGATGAGTGGGCACACTAGCCTTCATGAGCGTCTTGAAGACGAGTTGGCTTCCTTTGTACATAAACAGTCTGCCTACCTTCTTAACTTCGGATATCAGGGTATGGTTTCTACTATAGATGCTCTCGTTTCTAAAGCCGATGTTATTGTTTATGATGTTGATGCTCACGCCTGCATTATTGACGGGGTAAGACTTCACCTTGGACAACGCTTCACTTACAAGCATAACGATATGGAAAGTATCGAAAAGAACCTGCAACGAGCCACTAAAATAGCGGAGCAAACCGGAGGTGGAATTTTGCTTATTTCTGAAGGTGTTTTTGGAATGCGTGGCGAACAAGGGAGACTTAAAGAAATTGTTGAACTGAAGAAAAAATATAATTTCAGACTTTTTGTTGATGATGCCCATGGTTTTGGAACCCTCGGAAAAACAGGAGCCGGAGCCGGAGAAGAACAAGGCGTTCAGGATGAAATAGATGTGTACTTCGCTACTTTTGCTAAGGCAATGGCCAGTACCGGTGCATTTATCGCAGCCGATAAGGAAATTATTGATTATTTGAAATACAACCTGCGTTCGCAGATGTTCGCCAAATCTCTTCAAATGCAACTTGTAGTTGGGGCATTGAAGCGTTTGGAAATGTTGCGCACCATGCCTGAACTTAAAGATAAGCTTTGGGAAAATGTAAACGCCCTTCAAAATGGCTTAAAAGATAAAGGGTTTGACATAGGAACTACGCAAAGTTGTGTGACCCCGGTTTACTTGAAAGGAAGTATTCCTGAGGCTATGGCTCTTGTAAAAGACCTTAGAGAAAACCACGGAATATTCTGCTCGATTGTTGTTTATCCAGTGATCCCTAAAGGATTGATTTTGCTTAGAATGATTCCTACTGCTAGTCATACCATGAAAGATATCGACGAAACCCTGGTCGCCTTTACTGCGATAAGAGAGCGCCTCGAAAACGGAACTTACAAAAGGTTATCTGCTGCGGTTGAAGCAGCGATGTCTGGGAAATAGAAAAATATTTTAGAACAAAAAAGGTGGCTGATCTCAGCCACCTTTTTTTATATTCTTAATTAAAAAGACTAATTTAATTCATCTCCATCGTTTTTTTCTATGAAATCACCATCTTCATAGCGCATCCTGCTTTTTCCCTCTTCTTCAATATATTCTTCATCCTGGTGCATATCTAATCTATAGGAAATTCCGGCGGCCACCTGCCAGCGGGAAGGAGTGTCTTTAGCATTAATTAATCCAGAAATATCCAACTGGAAATCCTTTCCGAATAGGTAAGCTGCGCCACCTCTGAACAGATCATCGGCGTAGATATCACTTACCAATCCCTGGTATTCCCCAAAGACTGCAAATCTTGGAGTAATGGCATGGGTAAGGGTCGCTATACCGGCATAAGTGGGATATTCTTCAGTGAACTTATCGGCGATCAAATTGAGCACCAATACCCATCGGCCCCAGTTGTTTTGAGTGATAATTGCAACTTTCGGACTTATTCCAGATTCTCCTTCGTACATATAAGGATTGTCCCACCAGGAAAAATTAGCGCCTGCATAGACAGATAATGCTGGAATTAATGTTCTCCATTTAAATCCCTGGTTCGCTTTCCAGCTGTATAAGTTCGGTTTAACATCTTCTAAACTCTTATTAGGATCAAAAACCAGAAATTTAGCTCCGATAGTGTTCTGCGGAAAATTAGCCCGCTCATATTCTTCCTCTATGACCCCACGGGAAAGTAGGGTTTGTTCATGTTGAAAAGATCCGAAGAAATTTAATTCCAGGATCTCGGTTAAAAACCCAAATCTTAACCCATAACTTGCTCCCAGAATATCGGTGTCGGTATAAAACAGGGAATGGTTATTATTACCCAGAAACCCTCCCGCTTCAAGTTGAAGCACATTTTTTCCTACCGCAAAGGCACCCTGCGACTCTCCCGGTCGGTTGGAATTAATAGTTTCGGTATATTGAGCTTTGGTTTGTAAACCCAGAAAGAAAATAATCAGAAAGAAAACCGTTTTTTTTAGCATATTCAGGTGTCTTTAATATATCAAATATAGAAGATTTTATTATTAATTTAGGATTGTAATACCTGTGATTGTACAGCCTAATTTTTATTTTTGCAAAAAGCCCTTAAATGTTAGAAGCATCTTTTACAGCTGTTCTGAAAACGATCTTAATAATCCTGTTAGTATACTTCGGGATTAAAATTCTGATTCGTTGGTTTGGCCCGTTGATCCTCAAATATTTTATGCGCAAGGTAGGAAAACAGTTTCAGCAACAGTTTAATCAGCAGGAACCTTTTAAATCTCAAAGAAAGGAGCCTAAAGTTAGCGTAGATAAATCTTCAGTAAAAAATCGCAGATCCAACAAAAAAGTAGGAGAATACATCGATTACGAAGAAATTGATTAATTTCGAGCCTACTAAAAAATGTTTTGATGGCTCAGTACAAGCAGTATCTCCCTCATATTGTTGTTTTTCTTGGTTTCATAATAATATCTCTCTTATATTTTAGCCCTGTTCTTCAGGGGAAAAAGATCTTCCAGAGCGACATCGTTCAGTATACCGGAATGGCAAAAGAGCAAAATGATTTTCGGGCTGAAACCGGGGAGGAACCTTATTGGACCAATGCTGCATTTGGCGGTATGCCTACCTATCAGCTTGGTGCTAATTATCCGCATAATTATGTGAAAAAACTGGACTCAGTCCTGCGTTTTCTTCCAAGACCTGCAGATTATCTATTTCTGTATTTTTTAGGTTTTTATATACTCTTACTTACCTTAAAATTAGACTTTAAACTCGCATTTTTAGGCGCGCTCGCTTTTGGATTTTCAACTTATCTTATAATCATTCTTGGGGTAGGCCATAATGCCAAAGCTCATGCGATTGCTTATATGCCAATGGTTTTGGGAGGGATTATTCTCACCTTCAGGCAGAAGTTCTGGGCTGGATTTATCTTACTTGCTATTGCAATGGCTCTAGAAATCGGGGCTAATCATTTCCAAATGACCTATTATTTGCTTTTGCTGGTAATTGTACTTGGAATTGCCTATCTCGTTGATGCTTTCAGAAAGGGCTTGATTCCACAGTATTTTAAGGCTTTGGGAGTAATGGTTGTGGCTGTAATTGTAGCCATTGGAGCTAATGCGACCAATTTACTCGCAACGCAGGAATACACTCAGTTTAGTACCAGAGGGGATACCGGTCTCACGATTGAACCTGATGGGTCTGAAGCAACCGGAAGCGGCCTTGATTATTCCTATATCACGGAATACAGTTATGGAATAGTCGAGACCTTCAACCTGTTTATTCCAAGATTTATGGGAGGTTCCAATGCTGAAAAATTGGATGAAGACTCCAATATTTACCAGGCGATAATTGAATTAGGAGCATCTCCTGCTCAAGCTGCCGATTTCGCTGAAAACGCTCCAACATACTGGGGCGATCAGCCTTTTGTTGGGGCACCTGCATATATTGGCGCCACAGTGTTATTCTTTTTTGTTTTTGCCCTTTTTCTAATAAGAGGTCGGCTTAAATGGTGGATCATTGGTGGAAGTGTTTTGGCTTTACTGCTCTCATGGGGGAAAAATTTCGAATTTCTGACGGAATTCTTTATTGATTTTGTTCCTCTCTATAATAAATTCAGGGCAGTTTCGTCTATTCAGGTTATCATTGAACTCTGTGTTCCTGTTTTGGCCATAGTGGGATTATCCCGATTATTTTCGAAAGAAATTTCAGTTGATAAAAAAGAATACGCTTTAAAATGGGCTGGGATTATTACCGGAGGTCTGGCCTTATTCTTCCTGCTTTTTAAATCGGTGCTTTTTGATTTCGCCGGCGCTTCTGATGCCGGGTTGAGACAACAATTAGGGATGGATTTTATGCGAGCATTAAAAGAAGACCGTAAGGAGATTTTTACCGCAGATGCGATTAGAAGTCTTATTCTGGTAGGTTTATGTTTTGGTCTTATTTGGTTTTATCTCAAAGGCAAAATCAAAGAAAACCTTCTTATTGGCGCATTTGCGATCTTAATTTTATTCGATTTGGTAGGGGTGGATCGTCGTTATGTGAATAATGATGATTTTGTAAATGCGAAGCAAATGGACGAGCCTTTCCAACCTACAGAGGCCGATCTACAAATTTTACAGGATGAATCGCATTACCGCGTTTTCGATGTAAGTGGAAGCCCATTTAATACTGGTAGAACATCATATTTTCATAATAGCGTTGGTGGTTATCATGCTGCTAAACCGGGCCGTATGCAGGATCTGTTTGATTTTTATATTTCCCAAAACAATATGGATATCCTCAATATGCTGAATGTAAAATACTTTATTGTTCCGGCGGAAGGTGGTGAACCGCAAACTCAGCAAAATCCCGCTGCTTATGGTAATGCCTGGCTGGTTAATGAGCTGGAGTGGGTTGCTGATGCTAATGAAGAGATCCTGAAATTAGCGGAGACAGACCTTCAAAATGTTGCTATTTCCGATGAAAAATTTAAGGAAATCGCACCTGAAAAATCGCAATGGAGTGGAAGTGGAGAAATAGATTTGATAAGTGCCTCGCCAAATGAAATGGTTTATGAATTTCAATCGGATGAGCAGCAACTTGCAGTTTTTTCAGAAATGTATTATAAACCGGGCTGGCAGGCTTATTTAGATGGGGAACCTGTAGAACATTTCAGGGTTAATTACGTGTTGAGAGCCATGGAAGTTCCTGCGGGGAATCACGAAATCACCTTTAGATTTGAGCCTGAAGTGGTGAATACCGGAAGTGGTATTGCCCTGGCTAGTTCTATTGTTCTGGTACTTGCAATTCTTGGTGGATTATTCTACGGATTTCGCCGTAAGGATTAACTGATATGAAAAAGGTTTTAATCATTACATATTACTGGCCACCGGCTGGTGGACCCGGAGTTCAGCGATGGTTGAAATTTGTAAAATATCTTCGTGAATTTGAGATAGAACCTGTTGTTTACGTTCCGGAAAATCCTGCATATCCAATAATAGATGAAAATCTGGAAGCCGAGGTTCCTGAGAACCTTCAGATAATAAAACGAAGAATACTTGAGCCTTATAGTCTGGCTGGTATTTTTTCAAAAAAGGAAACTGAAACCATTAGTTCAGGCATAATTTCCGAAGAGAAAAATCAGGGGGTTTTACAGCGCCTTATGCTGTATGTTCGGGGGAATTTTTTCATTCCCGACGCCCGTAAATTCTGGATAAAACCATC
>NZ_JBEPWD010000023.1:0-19112 GCF_041642575.1 Salegentibacter sp.
ATCTGGGCTTACCCGATAAAAATGGCCATGAAATATTAAAGGAATTACGGGAGTGGTATGATAAATCTATAATAATCCTTTCTGTGCAGGATGAAGAGGCCGATATCATTAAAGCATTGGATAACGGTGCAACTGATTATCTTACCAAACCTTTTAGAACAGGAGAACTTCTGGCAAGAATTAGAGCTTCCCTGAGGATTAACCAAAATATTGAATTGCAACCCAAAATACTTGCTGATGACCTGGAAATAGACCTCTCTGCAAGGTTAGTTGAGAAAGAAAAAAAACCAGTCAAATTAACCTCCACCGAATATAATTTAATAGCATTGTTAGCCAAGAATCAAGGGAGGGTGCTCACTCATCAATTTATACTAAAGGAGATTTGGGGAGTTGGCTCCCAGAGCGAAACCCAGTACCTGCGGGTTTTTATAGCTCAATTGCGAAAAAAACTTGAAACTAACCCTAATGCTCCTGTTCATATCATAACGGAAAGCGGGGTAGGCTATCGTTTTGTATAATCTTTATAAAATCTTTATACAGCCGTTTTAAATTTTATATTCTGCTTATACGTTGGGGTCTAACTTTGCAAGACAACTAACTAAAGCATTTAGATGGCTAAGCAAAAAGATCGATCAGGAGAACCTAAAAATCAATCTTATTCTCACTTAAAATGGCCGGCGATCATTATGGTCATTTTAATATTTGCCTTAGTAGTCGTCTTGGATTATTGCTCCCGTTAGAATAATTAATTCTCCTCAAAATGTTATCATTTTTAAATTCACTTCGGTCCAGCAGAAAACTGGAAAGAAGACTCAGGAAATTCTCAGGTTTTTTGAGTTTGATCGGAATAGGTTTGGCCATTTTTGATCTGGGCTTTACTCATGCCGAAGATGAAAAGGCCATCCTTAAGGAACTTTATTATTTTATCATAGGAATAGGCCTTTTTAATATCCTTTTCAGAAAAGTAATTGTAAAAGAAAAACCACCCAGGAAGGTAGTTCTTTTTGATTGGCTGTTAAGTATATCTTTTTTGTTCTTACTCTTAGTAAGGATTGAGTCAATAGTTGAATATTTCGACTTCCTGAAGGTCTTTAACAAGATGGGGTGGCTTTACCTGGCCATATTTTTATATTTTATTCGTGAGATCTTCTCCTTCAGGATGAATTTCAGGAAAGAATACCTGAATCCTGCACAACTCTTTGTGTTCAGCTTCATGCTTATCATATTTCTGGGAACACTTTTTCTCCTACTTCCTAAAGCTACGCATTCTGGTATTTCACTGGTAGACGCCCTTTTTACAGCAACCAGTGCCGTATGCGTTACCGGTCTAATCGTGGTTGATACCGGCACCTACTTTACCGGCTTTGGGCAAAGCGTGATCATGATCTTAATTCAGCTGGGAGGCCTCGGGATTATGACCTTTGCGAGTTATTTCAGTTATTTTTTTCGGGGAAATACTTCCTATGCCAACCAGCTTATGCTGAAAGATATTAGTAACTCAGAAAAAATAGGGGAAGTTTTCGAAGTCCTGAAAAAGATACTCTTGCTCACCTTCGGGATCGAAGCCATTGGTGCTATTTTAATCTATATTAATCTGGACGGAAGTCTGTTTAGCTCCATCCCCGATCAAATCTTCTTTTCGGTTTTCCATAGTATCTCAGCCTTTTGCAACGCGGGATTTTCAACCCTTGAAAACAGTCTTTACGAACCGGGATTCAGGTTCAATTACCCCTTGCACCTCATCATTGCAGCATTATTTATCTTCGGCGGAATAGGTTTCCCTATTTTGCTCAATTTGTATAAATATCTGCGCTATTATGTATTAAGAAAATTTCAGAAATTTAAGGATCCCCAACAGGCTCATTATTTACCCTGGGTACTTAATCTTAATTCCAGGATTGTCCTGGTAACCACCCTTGTTCTGTTAGTGGCCGGTTCAATGGTATTTTATGTTTTTGAATACAACAATACCCTCGCTGAACATGACACTTTTGGAAAAATGGTAACCGCATTCTTTGGTGCCGCGACGCCCAGAACTGCCGGGTTTAATTCGGTAGACACCTCGGCGCTTCATTTCTCTACCTTAATGATCGTTTTTTTGCTGATGTGGATTGGTGCTTCTCCCGCATCTACCGGAGGTGGAATAAAGACGAGTACCTTTGCCTTGGCGACCCTTAATTTTTTCAGTCTGGCCCGCGGAAAAGACAGAATTGAAGTGTACCGACGTGAAATCTCTCCTATTTCCATAAGACGTGCTTTTGCCATTATATCTTTGTCGCTTTTGGTGATAGGTGCCTCCATTTTCCTGGTCGCATTTTTTGAAGGTGATAAGGATATTACCGATATCACTTTTGAAGCATTTTCAGCATACAGCACCGTGGGATTAAGTATGGGAATTACAGGTAGCCTTGGTAGTTATTCCAAATTAGTAATCATCGCCACCATGTTTATAGGAAGGGTGAGTATGCTTACCGTTCTTATTGCAATGCTTAGAAATATAAAACATCTTAATTACAGATATCCTTCTGAAGAGATATTGATCAACTAAAACTTAAGAAAATGAAATACATAATTATTGGATTAGGAAATTTTGGAGCTTCCCTTGCTGAGAAATTAACTTCCATGGGAAATGAGGTGATTGGGGTAGACAATAACCTGGATCGCGTTGAAGCCATAAAGGAAAAGATCACCCATGCAATAAGCCTGGATGCCACAGATTTTAATGCAGTGTCCAATCTGCCTCTAAAAGATACAGATGTGGTTATTGTCGGAATTGGTGAAGATCTTGGAGCCAATATCATGGCCACAGCCCTGATGAAACAACTGCATGTAAAAAGACTGATTAGCCGGGCGGTATCTTCCTTGCAGGAAATGGTTCTGGAAGCCATGGGCGTTAAAGAGATCATACATCCTGAAGAAGAAACCGCAGAGCGATGGTCTAAGAAACTCAACCTTGAAGGTGTTGTAGATTCATTTGAAGTAACGGGAGAGTACAGTATTGTAGAAACCGAAGTTCCCAAAGAGTATGACGGTCGCACTCTACAAGAAATTGGTTTAAAACGCAATTATAATATAATTGTACTTACTACTATTAAAATTTCGGGAGAGAAGAATGAAATTGGGGCAAATAAAAATATTTCTACGGTACAAGGGGTTGCTTCAGCGCAAACCAAATTACACCATGGCGATGTGATGGTGTTGTATGGAAATAACCTGGATATTAAAAAGCTGCTCACCAAGATCAGGAAATCAGACAGAAAAAAATAAATTTTCTGCTTTAAGACCCAGGCTGACCTTTAATTACAGGCTCAATCTGTGCAGCTTCTGCACCATCACCATCCAGAGTAGTGAATTTCCCCAATTTCCAATATATTATGGAACTGCATAAATTGTCAAGAGAGGAATGGGTATGTTTGATCACGTTAGTTAGGGTGGAAACCTGAACAGCATTCTTTTTTCGATTTCCCAGATGAGAATACAGGTAACCTATGGTGTCTTCATAGAACTCCTCATTTTCTTTAATCCAAAGATGGGGATTGATTTCATTATTCCCCCTCTCCTGAACTGTTGCAGTTAGAAAACTCCGAATTTCCAATAATCTCATCTTAATTTGATCTCGTAACTTTTTGAGGATCTCGGCACCGAGCTCATCCTCACTGTCCAGGATAAACCTGATGTTATGCATCACGTCCTTGATATCTTTTGCGCCATAGATCATAGATCGCAGACCCATCATACTCGCAGTGAGTTGCCGGGCTTCTTCAACCTCCAGATTTTTTTCCTGCAGTTGCGCATAATAGACTGTAAGTTCATCTTCTAAACGCTTTATTTTATCATATTTCCTGGTAAGATTTGTGGCGCTACTAAAGATTTTTTTCCATTGTGATTCTGTGTTTTTATCCTTAGTTCCAATCTGAAAACAATCGAGGATAAATTCTTCAGTATAAAGAAAAATCTGATGAAGCTCTTTATCCAGGGCATTTATCGCAACATCGGGCACTTCAGCAGGAATATTCTTAACATATAAAGTTTCCCCCTGAGGAACAGCTTTTTGGAACAGGCTTTTAAGATACTTTGTAAAAGGCTTCAAAAACGGAAAAAACAAAAGGATTCCAAAAACATTAATCAGAGTATTCAATAGAACCAGTTCCATTAATGGGTCATTTATTCTGAAAATAGAATAAGTGAAATCTACCAATTCTTTAATAAAGAAAAATATTAGAGCTCCAGCTACCACGTTAAAAATCACATGAGAAAGTGCCAGTCTTTTCTTATCGGCAGTACCACCCAGGGAACCAATGATCATGGTTGCCGTAGTCCCTATATTGGCTCCTATGATCATCGCGACACTTTGGTAGATATCTATTAGCTGAGCACTCAGTGCACTCAGAATAATCACAATTAATGCTGAACTGGACTGCAACATTGCAGTAATAATAATCCCAACCAGAAGGAAGGCCCAGAGGCCGTAGTTAGCAATTTCACTCATATCTACCTGGGCGGCGATGCTTTCTATAGAGTCCTTCATAAAATCCAACCCTAGAAAAAGCAATCCAAAGCCAACTAAAAATCCACCCAGACTTTTAAGAACCGGCCTGGAATTAAAGAATAGATAGCTTAAAATACCTACCGCAAGAAAAGGAAAGGAAAAGTCGGCGATATTCATTTTAAAACCCAATGCAGCCACCATCCAGGCCGTAAAAGTTGTTCCCAGATTTGCTCCCAAAACTACTCCAAGGGCATTCTTAAGTCCTATTATACCTCCTCCCAGAAATGCTAAAATCAAAAGGGTAACCATAGAGCTACTCTGCAAAATGGCTGTTACCAGAGTTCCGGTAATGATTCCTTTCCAGCTTTTATTGGTAAAACGCTGGAGCAGTTTTCGAAATGCCTTTCCGGTCAAACCTTTTAAACCATCTTCAAGATGATGCATCCCAAATAGAAATATCCCCAGCCCGGCTGCTAACATCCAGAAATCAAAATTGGCAGTATCCATATCCGAATTTGTGTATAATAAAGATACTTAAAGAATGAGACTTAAATCCTTACCTAACCCGATTTTCGCATGGAGCTCCAGCTAAGAAATATGAAAACCTTCTTCCCAAAAGTATTGACCCTAACGCTTTTAAATACATTAAGAAGTATTATTTTAGCTAACCTTTAAATAGAGATTTAAAAAAAATAAGTTTCCCTAAATCAGGAAAGTAAGGCGATTTACCATGAACAAAATAAAGGCTTATCTGCAGGTTCAGGATTTATTCGAGGAAGAGAAGAAAGTTCTTTTAGGACTTTCCCTAATGATCTTACTTGCAGTTTTTTTCACCTTTAGTTTTATTATTTACATTTATTTTCCAGAAAGCAGCCTTCAGCCGGATAGCCCGGGGTTCTGGATATATCTACTGAATATTTTTCTTATAAGTTCGATAATGCTGCTAAATAAATGGAGCCTTCGTTGGTCCTGGGACGACCTGGGATTTAAAAAACCAAAATCCTGGCGGCAACCTATCGTGGTGACCATACTCACCTTTATTAGCCTGGTATTTTTTTCACTTTATATCCAGCCTTTACTAGGTGCTCAACCTGCCATTGCACACCTTATGGTTCTCAAGGATAACCTGCCCCTACTTATTCTTGCCCTAATCCTTGTCTGGACAACCGCCGCTTTTTTGCAGGAAGTGGTTTTCAGAGCTTTTTTAATAGAAGCTTTAGATTATATTCTGGGCAGAAATGCCGGGTCAATATGGGTCGCCTTGATCGTAAGCTCCCTGATCTTTGGACTTATTCACGGCTGGCAGGGTCTATCGGGAATGCTCGCAACCGCCTGCATTGGATTTATTTTCGGAGTAGCCTATATTCTAAATGGAAAAAGGATCTGGCCACTAATTATGGTCCATGGCATAGCGGACACACTGTCCCTTGTTAGCATTTATAATATGTGATCTTAAACCAGAAGCGATAGCTGAAATAACTTCTCTTATTTCCAGAATATTATCCTTCATCCTCTTTTTGTCATTTTACTAAGATATCGTACTTTCGGGCACCTCATAACCCTATAATTATGTCCCAATTTTGGCTGTATTTCAGGCTTGGCCTGGAACATGTTCTGGACTGGCAAGCCTATGATCATATCCTTTTTCTAATCGTGCTTGTAGCCGCTTATAGTTTAACCAGCTGGAAAAAGATCATTTGGCTCGTTACTCTTTTTACTCTAGGCCACACCCTGGCGCTATTTCTTTCGGTTTATGGAATCGTTAAAGTAGATTCGGCATGGGTTGAACTTTTAATCCCAATTACAATTATCATTACAGCATTGTATAACATTCTTACCGCGGGAAGAAAAGAGCGCAATAAAAACGCCAATGTCCTATACTTTACCACGGTTTTTTTCGGTTTGATCCATGGCCTGGGATTTTCAAGTTATTTTAAAATGGTTGCCTCTAATACAGATAGCTATTTTCTTCCTTTAATAGAATTTGCTCTTGGAATAGAAGCCGCACAAATTATAGTGGTTCTTGGAGTAATGATTATTGGCTTTATTGCCCAGAATATTTTTCAGGTTTCAAAACGGGATTGGATATTGGTTGTCTCGGCGATAGTTATCGGGATAATTTTGCCAATACTACAGGAAAATTTTCTGGCTATTTAATAAATTAGCCGGTTAATCATACGCACAATATTTTATAGCCCAGCGGGTTAATAGCTTATATACTATGAATAAGACAAAACAACTTAAATTCGATAAAGCTTATTTAAGAATAGCCCGGGAATGGAGCAAACTTTCTCACTGCAATCGCAAACAGGTTGGCGCACTTATTGTTAAAGATAGAATGATAATCTCTGATGGCTATAACGGAACTCCCAGCGGTTTTGAAAACTATTGTGAAGATGACGAAGGATACACCAAATGGTACGTTTTACACGCTGAAGCGAATGCTATTTTAAAAGTAGCAGGCTCTACACAATCCTGCCAGGGTGCCACTTTGTACATTACAATGTCTCCGTGTAAAGAGTGCAGTAAGCTTATTCATCAGTCGGGAATTACACGCCTTGTTTACCATATTGGCTACAAAGACAATTCGGGACTTGAATTCTTAAGCAGAGCAGGTGTTGAACTTGAACAAATTAATGATCTGGAAGATTGAAAGGAAACTATAAAATATATACGCCAATGCTATTGGCGCTGGCCTGTGCCCTGGGAATTTTTCTTGGGACTAAGCTTGATTTTTCCTCCACTTCTGAAGGTTTATTTACCTCCAATCCGAAGAAAGAAAAACTCAATAAACTCATAGATTATATAGATTACGAATATGTTGATGACGTAAATACCGATAGTATTGTTGACCTTACCGTAAATAAGATCCTGCAGAATCTTGATCCACACTCGGTATATATTCCTCAAACAGAATATGCCAATGTGACCGAAAATATGCAAGGTGATTTTGTTGGGATTGGCGTGAGTTTCTACAATGTTAATGACACTGTCGTGGTAATCCAGGCCCTTGAAGGTGGCCCGAGTGAAAAATTAGGTATTCGGGGCGGAGACAGAATTCTTTATGCCGATGATGAGCAGTTGTTCAATAAAGATTTCAGCAATGATTCATTAACCCGTTATCTCAAAGGTGAAGAAAATTCTAAAGTCACTCTTAAAGTATTCCGCAAAGGAATTGAAGACCTTTTAACCTTTAAAGTAAGGCGTGGAAGAGTTCCCATTAAAAGTGTAGATGCCGCATATATGCTTACTGATAAGCTGGGATATGTGAAAATTAATCGATTTGCAGAAACCACTTACAAAGAGTTCAAAAGAAGTCTGGAGAGTCTTAAAAAACAAGGAGCGACAAAAATTGCACTGGATCTTCGGGATAATCCCGGTGGTTATTTATCTGAAGCTATCAATATTGCCGATGAATTCCTGGAGGATGACAAATTAATTCTTTACACCAAAAATAAAAGCGGCGCGATAGAAGAAACCTATGCCCGTCGCGAAGGCGCTTTCGAGAACGCTGAAGTATTTGTGATTCTTAATGAGAATTCAGCTTCAGCCAGTGAAGTGGTTGCAGGAGCGCTTCAGGATAACGATGTAGGCACCATTGTGGGCAGAAGATCATACGGAAAAGGTTTGGTGCAAAGGGAAATGGAACTTGGAGATGGAAGTGCAGTTAGACTAACCATTGCTCGATATTATACCCCAACGGGGCGCTCAATCCAAAAACCCTATACTAACGGGAACGAATCTTATTTTGAAGATTACGTACATCGGTATGAAAACGGGGAATTTAAATCTTCAGACAGCATAGTAGTAGACGACTCTTTAAGATATGAAACACCTGAAGGGAAAGTGGTTTACGGCGGCGGCGGAATTATTCCCGATGTCTTTGTAGGACGAGATACAAATGCAGAAATGGAAAATATCATCCTGATGCATAAAAGTGGGATGATGAGCAGGTTTATCTTTGATGAGCTTGAAAAAAACCGAGCTTTTTATAACGATCTGAATCGGGAAGATTTCAATAAGGAAATTGAGATCAGCGACGAAATGATTCGGGATTTTCTTCAGTTTGGAAGAAGCGAGAATATTAACGCCAGAGTGTATCGCTATAAGGATATATTGAAAAAATATCTGAAAGCCACCATGGCAGCACAACTATACGGCACCGATGCTTTTGAGAAATTGATAAACAATGGCGATCGAATAATTGAAAAAGTAATTGAATTGTCTGAAAAAAAACAATAAATTGCCAGAGTGAACGAACTATATGAAAATTTCGTAATTTTTCTAATCGTATCCCCCCTGTTTTTCTTCATTATTGCAGTAAGCTTCAGGTTGTTGGATAACAGCGCCTTATTATTTCTTCAGAAAGAAATATTGGTTACCAGCTCGAATGTATCTGATAAATGTATCAGGCACCAGATCTCGAACCATCCCGATGTGGATTTCAGAAAAAAACTTAAAACCGCCCTGGTTTATAAAAAATTACATCGCGCTTTTATTATACTCATGTTTATTTCACTACCATTAATGATAACAGGATACTTTCTACTAAGTTAACTTGTCGTGAACTTTAGTATGTTCTCCACTCCAACCCGAAAGAATATCGGTTGCAACACTGGTGCCACTTCCGCAAGCAATAGCAAATTGACTTCTGCAGCCGGAAAGTGTACCAGCCACGTATAATCCGGGTTTCACCAGGTTATCTTCATTTTTTAACTGAATACGATTTTTTGAAGCCTTTGCTTTTTTGTGCGGAATAACATACTCCTCCAAACCTTTGATGGTTAAAGAATTTGTATAACCCACTGCTACCACAACCTCTTTTGCCGAGTACGCCCCTTTATTGGTGATAATTCTGAAAGCGCCTTCTTCAGGCATAATCTCCCTGACCTTCTCCTTGTGGATCTGTTTGACTTCTGGATATAGATCTGCCAGTTGCCTGGGACCTTCATTGAGAATTTCCGAACCGGGAGTTCCGGCAGGAATTCCAAGTACATTATTAAAGAGAGCCGTTTGCAAATGCGAAGTTTTTTGATGCATAATAATTCCGACACGCTTATCCTTAGCAAACTCTTTTTCAAGAGCCGATCCAAGAATCAAAGCGCAGGACATGCCCGCGGCACCACCGCCAATGATTAAGACATCAAATTCCATGATAATATTAGTTCTCTTGCTTGTTATAGATCTTGCGGGAAAGCATCAGAATGATCATTAAAACGATCACACACAGGCTGGCAACAATAGCCATCACAGCTTTAGCGCTATCTCCTTCTAATAAATTATCAAAATCAAGTATAGTAGAGCTATAGCCTATCAAGACTATCGCAAGTAAAATAATGCTGTAAATTAAAATTTTCATACAAATAAACTCTGAATGTTTGTGGCGAATAATTTAACGGCTATTGCCAGTAAGATCACACCAAATACTTTTCTAATCACGTTAATACCCTGACTTCCTAAAAACCTTTCGATTCTTGCTGAAGCTTTAAGTACTGTGTATACGAAGATAATATTGATTAGTATAGCTGCAATGATATTTATGGTTTCATATTCGGCCTGAAGCGAAACCAGAGTTGTCATGGTTCCTGCTCCGGCAATTAGAGGAAATGCTAAGGGTACTACTGAAGCAGTTTCAGGCTCGTCATCCTTATATAAAGTTATCCCGAGGATCATTTCCAGGGCCAGAAAAAATAATATAAATGCACCGGCCACCGCAAAGGAATTTACATCGATCCCGATTAAATTAAGAATTTCTTTTCCCACAAAAAGAAAGAGAATCATTAAAATACCGGCTACCACCGAAGCCTTTTCACTTTGAATATGTCCCACTTTCCGACGTAATTCAATTATTATAGGAATACTACCAATAATATCAATTACCGCAAAAAGGATCATCCCTGCTGTAAATATCTCTTTGAAATTCAGTAAATCCAACATAACTTCAGATTTGAAAATTTTTGCGCAAAATTAATTTTTATAAATGATGTGCCAAGCTTTTGTTTATTAATTCTTTATAAAGTTTATCTCCGGGAAACCAGTCTGATAAAGCCAAAGCTGTTGCGATTTCTATTTTGCTAGAATTATTATTCATGGTTCTTTTCTGAAACTGATTACATCAATTATATTTGTCAAATGTTTCAAATTAAAAAGACTATAGTCTCAGAGGAGATCCTTAATAAGGATTTCGTGTGTAATCTTTCAGCTTGTAAAGGAGCCTGCTGCGTAGATGGTGATGCCGGTGCCCCGGTAGAGCCCGAAGAGCGCGTAATTTTGGAAGAAATTTATCCTAAGGTTAAGCCTTTCCTCCGCCAGGAGGGGATAGAAGCTATCGAGACCCAGGGCACCTATATTACCACGGAAAATGGCGAACTCGAAACGCCGCTAATTGATGGAGCCGACTGTGCGTATGTCACATTTGATCAAAAAGGAACTGCCCTTTGTGGGATTGAAGAAGCGTACAATAAAGGACTTATCGACTTTAGAAAACCTATTTCCTGCCATTTATATCCGGTAAGAGTACAGGATTATTCCAGTTTTTCTGCTGTAAACTATCATCAATGGTACATTTGTGATGATGCCTGTAGCTTAGGAAAAGAGCTTCAGGTGCCTGTATACAAATTTACAAAGGAAGCTTTGATAAGGAAATTCGGAGAAGACTGGTACAAGGAACTTGAAGAAACAGCGCAAAAACTTCAGGATGAAAAATAATTACTAAATCTCTATTTTTCAGACTCATATTTCTTTATCTCCTGGAAATTTTATATCTTCAATTGCTCAAAAACCGCCCTTCCGGTTTAAGCCAGCATATCCCTACTGCCGGTAATTTCTAACAGCCCCTTTTTATATCAGGAGTTACTCCTAAACTTATTTTTAACCATAAAATCTAAAGCGATGAAAAAATTAATCCTTTCAATGCTAAGTGTGCTGTTATTTGGATTTTCAGCACAGGCGCAATTTTTAAAAAATCTAAAGAAGAAAGTAGAGCAAAAAGTCGAGAATAAGGTCACAGAAAATATCGCCAACAAAGCAGCATCTGAGGCCGATAAGTCTCTCAATAAAATGTGGGAAACCAAATTGAAAAACATGCCCGTCCCAAGGGGCGCAAACCGTGTTGACATAAGCGAAGTTCCTGATACGTATTCTTTTGACTGGGCTTACCAGATGGAAATGCAAACGAGCGAAGGAACTATGAATATGGTTTATCATTTAAAAGAAAATGCTCCCTATTTTGGCATCAATTTAAAAGAAGCCGGTGATATGTTCATGGTTCTGGATAGCGAAAACGATCTTAGTATTATGTATTTTGACTCTGAGGATAACAAATTTCTTAGTGCTACAAAACTGGAACCAGAAGACCTTGCTGAAGATAATGAGGAATTTTATCAGGATTTTACTATAGAGGAAATTGAAGGAAAAACAATCCTTGGCTACGATTGTAATGGTTATAAAGCTGAAAACGATGAACACATTTTCAAGTTCTTTATCACAAAAGATGCTCCTGTAACTTTCACAGGAATGCAACAATCTAAAGACAGCAAGATTCCACACGGCTTTAATGCCGATTGGTTAAAAGACGGAAAAGGCCTCATGATGGAAATGCAAATGGAAAACAAGAAAGATCCTAAGAAGAACGCCAAAATGCTTTGCACCGCTCTTGAACGTAAATCCTTAAGCTTCCACAAGAAAGACTATAATAATTTGTAAATTTAATAGCCATTCAAAAAGAAAACCGGCATTTTTCTCACTGCCGGTTTTCTTTTTTTCCTCATCCTCAACAACAAGAGTTATTAACATTTACGTACATCACTGATTTAAAAACTCTTAGCACCCCAATTAGAGATCAAGGGCCCGATTAACCTTAAACTCCTGATGTTGAAAACTTTGTTGAAAACCTTCAGCCGCTATTCCTTTGATTTCCAAAACATTTTGCCATATTTGCGTAGAACCTCTAAATAACCAAAAAAGGTTCGTGAAAAATATGTCAAAACCCCTACAGGAAACCACACTGAAAGACGATAAAAATCGTTTCGTCATCTTCCCTGTTAAACACCACGATATCTGGGATTGGTATAAGAAAATGGAATCCAGATTCTGGACTACTCATACCGATATTGCCGACCATAAACTGGAAATAAAAGAAGAAAAATTAAGCACTAACGAAGTTCATTTTCTTAGAACTCTTATGGCTTTTCTCTCAGGTTCACAGGAAATCTCCTCACGGAATATTACCCGAACTTTAAAACTCAGCCGGGAGATCCCAGAGGCGAATTTTTGTTTCGATCTCCAGGCAGCTACAGAAAATGTTCATCGCGAGAGCCTTTCATTGCTCAGCCGGGCTTTTTTAAACCGGCCAAAAACCGAAGAAAGACTTTTTGCCGAAATCAATCCTCAGCTGAAACTGGTAGAAACCAGCATCCAAAGATGGATCCCGGAAAGTTCTACATCCAAAGCTTTAATTGTTTCAGCCGCTATGAACGCTATATATTTTCCGGCGGCACTTTCTACACTTTTATGGTTAAAGAAACGCAAGGATCTGTCAGATCTTAACTATTATTGCGACCTCATTTCACGCGATAAAGCTTACCATCGGGATCTTGCCATAAACATTTATTCAAAAAAGATAAAAGAGGAAGTTTCTCCCGGAAAAATAAGAGAGATCATTTTGGATACCCAGCATCTAATCGGGGATTTTTTATTGGAAAGTTTACCCGTAAGCCTAATAGGCATGCCAGTTGAACATATGAAACAATATCTGAAATTGCTTAGCGACGATCTTTTTGAAAAACTGGATTGTCCTAAAGACCCTGAAACCAACTCAACCGAAACAGAAAACCGTCCCAGCCTGGCAGAACAACGTGCCGGTGCCTTCCAACAGGCCGGACGAAAAAATATCGATAAAGATTCTGACAAAATCAGTTCTGAAACTGATTTGTAAAGCCTCAAAAACGTTACGACCCCCAACGTGGCGTTTTTTGAGCTTTTATTTTACCAACCCCTTTTCTCCCCATTTTAAAATAAGCAGTATTTCTCCATCCGTAAGTCAGCGGAATTCTTATTTTTGACTTGATTACGCTCCCCGCGTAGCCTTAATGTAATTTTTATGATGAACTGGGAACAACTCCTCTCCTTAAAACGTTTTGGAGACACCAATAAACGCCTTAGAAAAGAACAAAATGAAACCCGGCTGGGTTTCGAAGTAGATTATGACCGGATAATCTTCTCTTCTCCCTTTAGAAGTTTACAGGATAAAACGCAGGTGATTCCACTTTCCAAAACCGATTTTGTTCATACCAGATTAACTCACAGTCTGGAAGTTTCAGTAGTAGGACGGTCTTTGGGCCGATTGGCTGGTCAAAAGATCCTGGAAAAACATCCCCATCTGGAAACTATTCATGGCTATAAAATGAATGATTTCGGGGCAATCGTTGCTGCAGCGGCTTTAGCGCACGATATCGGGAATCCGCCTTTTGGACATTCAGGGGAAAAAGCCATTGGCGAATATTTCAGTCATGGAAAAGGAAAACGTTTCAAAGAGCAACTTTCAGAAAAAGAATATCGTGACCTGGTAAAATTTGAAGGAAATGCCAACGGCTTCAAGATCCTTACTGAAACGAGACCGGGAATTCAGGGAGGGCTTCGGCTTTCTTATGCAACTCTCGGGGCCTTTACAAAATACCCTAAAGAATCCCTTCCTCATCAACCCACTCAAAATATAGCTGATAAAAAATTCGGCTTCTTTCAACTACAGAAGGACAACTTCAAAGAAGTAGCAAAAGAATTGGGCCTTATCGAAACGGGAAAAGACACTAATTTTGGGTTTGCGAGGCATCCTCTAGCTTTTCTGGTAGAGGCCGCCGATGATATTTGCTATACGATTATCGATTTTGAAGACGGAATCAATCTGGGGCTTATAGATGAGGATTATGCTTTGGAATACCTTATTAAATTGGTTAAAACCAATATTAATACTGAAAAATATCACACCCTCCAAAATACTTCTGACAGGCTCGCATATTTAAGGGCCCTGGCAATAAATACGCTTATTTCTGAAGCCGTAGACACCTTTTTACAAAATGAAGAAGCGATCCTTTCTGGAAATTTCCACCATGCCTTATTCGACAAAAGCGGTTATGAAGCCCAGATTAAAGACATTATAAAAATAAGTATTGAGCGGATTTACCAAAGCGAAGAAGTAATAAACAAAGAGATTGCCGGGTACAAGATGCTCTCGTTTCTGTTAGATACCTATACTAATGCGTTTTTGCCAACTAAGGAAGAAGAGGATTCAAATTTTAATAAACTCGTACTGAAATCGGTGCCCAAACTGCAACATTTACAGGAAGAAACTTCAGTATACAAAATCCTAATGGAAATATGCTCCTATACCGCCTCGCTTACAGATGGTTTGACAGTGGCCTCCTTTGAAAAATACAAAGGTTTGAGCTTGTAGGCTAAAACTCGTAAATAAAGCCTACTCCCAGCAATTGCTTGAACTGGACTCTGGGACCGGAAGTTTCCAAATCGCCATCTCCATTGGTGTCTTCCTTATATTTAACATCGTCGTCATACCTCAATTGCGTCCCTATGTTAGCTCTTATAAAGTCGTTGACTTTTAGATCTGCATTTACCTCCCAGTCTACATCGACATTCCCAAATTTGTTCAGGTAATCTGAATAAAGACTCAACCGGTTATCCAGTCTCACATTTGTAAAGATCTCTTTGGCGAAATTACTCGTTACTAAAAAACCTATTTCCGTTCTTACGCTTTCCCCTTCTTCAACTAAATTGCCCAGATCATCATACTGGGCTCTTTGAACTCCGAACATCCCTTCATTAGCCAAACGCTGATCAAGAACGAAAGTGGATTTCTGTGTTAAGGGCGAGATATATATATCCAGGGATTCATCTGAACTTGAATACTGGCTACCCACACCAACGAACAAATAACCCGGGGCCATGAATTTCGAGATCGGATTATCGGTTTCCGGATATTTATATCCATTAGCTATTTGGGTATTAAAGTCGAATTTCGCCGAATAGTACCAATTGGAAAGAGAATCTTTCCGATACCCAAAGGAAGAGCTTAACCGAAATTCGTCATCAGTCTTACGAACCTCACGGTCTTCCTGGGCGTTTAATCCATATTTAAAAGAACCACGGTTTTTCCAGGACAGTAACTTCTTTCTATAATTCCTTTCAAAATTTCCATGAATCAGGGCTGAAATGGAGTTATTCCCACCCGCATTCCAGTTAATAAATGCTACTTCGTTAACATTTAATCCAACCGAATTCGTTTCTTTCCAGTATACCATAACCGGAGGTTCCAACGCTATAGTATCTAACACAAAAGAAAGGGTGTCTGTAGCCTGAACAGTATCAATTACCTTAATAGTGTCTATGGAGTAAGCGGTATCGGGCAATGTTTGATAGATCTGTAGGGCAGAAGCATTTAGCGCAAAAAGGCACGCCAAAAGACTTAATAATGGAATTTTCATTGGATAATTTGGATTCTTCGGATTATTCGGATGCGCAAAAATAAAACATTCAAAGCTGAGACAAAATTACCTCGCGTATATTTTCAACGTTAATTCCGCATTTTTCTTGTAATTCATCTATACTTCCGTGTTCAATAAATTCATCTAAAATTCCTAAACACCTGATATTTAGACTGTATTGATGTTTTGCAGCGAATTCCAAAATAGCACTTCCGAAGCCTCCGGTAATCACCCCGTCCTCCACAGTGATAATCCTCCTATATTTTTTAAAAATCTGATGCAGTAAAACCTCATCCAAAGGCTTAACAAAAAGCATATCAAAATGACCTATTTTCTCCTTTTGATCATCTGGAATATTTTCGATAGCTAGCATAGAATTCTGAGTCATATTTCCAATACTCAAGATCGCCACTTCACTTCCTTCTTTCAGGCATTTTGCCTTTCCGATTTCTATTTCAGAAAATGGTTGTTTCCAATCAACCAGCCGACCTCTTCCGCGGGGATACCGAATAACCAGAGGAAAATTAAGTCCCAGTTGCGCAGTATAAAGAAGATTCCGAAGATCGATCTCATTAGATGGCGCAGCGATCACCAGGTTGGGGATACATCGCAAATACGCAATATCAAATACCCCATGATGAGTTGCTCCATCTTCACCAACCAGACCCGCACGATCCAGGCAAAAAATTACCGGTAGGTTTTGTATCGCCACATCATGGATCACCTGATCGTAAGCTCGTTGAAGGAAGGTGGAATAAATTGCACAAAAAACCCTGAAACCCCTTGTTGCCATTCCTGCGGCAAGAGTAACCGCATGTTGTTCGGCTATACCCACATCAAAGGCCCGCTCCGGAAATAACTGCATCATATATTTAAGCGAGCTTCCGGTAGGCATGGCCGGGGTGATCCCGATAATTTTTTCATTCTTTTCAGCTAGTTCTACCAGGCTTAGTCCAAAAACATCCTGGTATTTTAAAGGAAGATTTTTGGTATCGTAAGGAAGTAATTCTCCTGTTTCCGGTTGAAATTTTCCCGGAGCGTGATACTTCACCTGGTCTTCTTCGGCCTTTTTCAACCCCTTGCCTTTCGTGGTTACCACGTGAAGAAATTTTGGACCTTTTATCTTCTGAAGCTTTTTAAGAATTTTAATCAATCCTGCAGTATCATGCCCATCTACAGGCCCAAAATACCGGAAATTAAGGGCTTCAATTATATTGTCCTGTTTGGGTTTGTGACCCACCGTAGCTTTGGTAAGGTACTGTTTTAAAGCTCCTACACTGGGATCAATCCCAATAGCATTGTCATTAAGAACAACCAGTAAATTGGCATCGGTCACTCCGGCATGGTTAAGGCCCTCAAAGGCCATTCCGCTGGCTATGGAAGCATCTCCAACAACCGCAATATGTTGTCTCTCTTTGTTATTTTCCAGTTTTGAAGCAATAGCCATTCCCAATGCTGCTGAAATAGCGGTAGAAGAATGTCCGGTTCCAAAAGTGTCGAAAATACTTTCTGAACGCTTCGGAAAGCCGCTAAGGCCCTCTAACTGTCTGTTGGTATGAAATTGATCCCTTCGTCCTGTGAGAATCTTATGACCGTAAGCCTGATGCCCCACATCCCAAACCAGCAGATCCTCCGGGGTATTGAATACATAGTGAAGTGCAATGGTAAGCTCTACAACTCCAAGACTGGCACCAAGGTGACCTTCTTTTGTAGCCACAATGTCTATGATGAATTTGCGCAGTTCGGCGGCCAAAGAGGAAAGTTCTTCCTGGGAAAGCTTCCGAAGATCTTCGGGAGTGTTGATCGTATTTAACAGACTCATTGCCATAGCGGACAAAGTTAAGTTATGAATTTGTAATTATAGTAAGCATTTTAAACACAAAAGCCTTAATATTTTTATCTTTCGGAAAAACTCTCGTAGCATGCTCAGTCCTTTTGACGACGAATATTTTATGCGGAAAGCTTTAGAAGAGGCAGAAGCAGCTTATGAAAAAGGTGAAATTCCTGTGGGAGTAGTAGTTGTGATCAATGACAGAATCATTGCCCGCGGGCATAATCTAACCGAAACCCTGAATGATGTCACCGCCCACGCCGAAATGCAGGCAATCACTGCTGCAGCAAATTTTCTGGGCGGAAAATATTTACTTAATTGTACAATGTATGTCACCCTGGAACCCTGCCAGATGTGTGCGGGTGCCCTCTACTGGAGTCAGATCTCGAATTTGGTCTTCGCAGCAGAAGACAGCCAGCGTGGTTACCGGAAAAACGGTGTAGAGCTTCATCCCAAAACACAGGTAAAACAAGGAATTCTGGAAGAAGAAGCTTCAGCGCTATTAAAGCGGTTCTTTATAGAAAAAAGAAACTTAAACTAAAAAAGCACCGCCGGGGGGACGATGCTTTTCTATATTAATTATCTGTATTAATAACAGGTTAAACCTTCTTAAGTTCATCCGAAACATCCCACATATCTTCAAGTTCCTCTAACGATTTTCCTTTAGTTTCGGGAATATATTTCATTGTAAAGAATATAATTGCCAGAATAAATACTGAAAAGATAAAGTAAGGCAATGACCCACTCCAGAAATCATTATTGTTCACTTCGCTTTCGGCAACGATAGGAAAACTTTGGGAAACAACATAATTTGCTGCCCACTGTGCTGCAACCGCAATAGACATCCCAATAGACCTGATCTTATTGGGGAACATTTCTGAAAGTATCACCCATACAACTGGTCCCATTGACATCGCAAAAGCTGCAACGAACATGAGTACTCCAATTAGGGAAACAAGACCAACATTTCCGGTCATCAATGAAACTCCAAGAAGTAGAAAACCAACGATCATACCTACAGAACCTATATAAATTAAAGGTTTTCGACCAAACCTGTCTACAGTAGCCATCGCTACAAAGGTGAAAACAAGGTTTACACCTGCCAGCAGAATTTGTTGTGCCAGCACATCTTCTTTTCCGAAGCCTAGGGCTCTTTCAAAAATATCGGCACCATAATAAAGTACAGCGTTGATTCCTGTGAACTGTTGTAAGGCAGAGAATACTGTTCCTATAACTATAATTGAAAATATTCCTTTTGCAAAAATGTTTACTTTCTTATTGCCTTCTTCTTTCTTCA